>JANJWY010000250.1 GCA_024709285.1 Erysipelotrichaceae bacterium | reverse complement strand
TTTGCCCGGAATGTCAGGGTACGGGCAAGCGCATCGTCAATAAATGTTCGAAGTGTAATGGCAAAGGATATAACCGCAAACGTGTCACCGTCGATGTTCAGATTCCGGCGGGTATCCAATCCGGACAGCAACTGCGTGTTTCCGGTAAGGGTGAGCGTGGCAGCGCAGGAGGCCCTAACGGGGATTTGTTTATTGAAGTCTTTGTCTTGAAACACAAATTCTTTGAGCGTGATGGCCGTCATATTCATATCAGTGTGCCGATTTCGGTCATAGATGCAACCTTAGGGACGACCATCGATGTACCGACGGTGTATGGCGATGTTGAACTGTCAATTCCGGCGGGAACTCAGCATGGGACTCAGTTCCGCTTAAAAGGCAAGGGAATCAAGGATCTTCGGACCCAGGAAACCGGCGATCAGTATGTTGAGGTCCGGTTGGAAGTGGATACCAAGCTGAGCCGGGAGCAAAAAGAGTTGTATGAGAAATTGAAAAAGGCCGGCAATAAAGAGTCGGTGTTCGATAAATTTAAGAAGTCTTTTAAGTAACAGCAATGTTACTTTTCTTAGAAGATTGGATTGGCACTCTCGTTAGCCGAGTGCCAAGGAGGTAACCTATGAATTTTGATCAGTTCACGGAAAAAGCCCAGCAGGCCATTTCCAACAGTGTCTCACTGGCCGTACTGTACGAGCATGGCAGTATTCTTCCTGAGCACCTAATGGCATCCCTGTTGCAAGATGATGCGTTGGACGGCCTGTTTCGGCGTGTGAATGTCGATAAAAAGAATGTTCTGGCATTTGTCGGTGAACAGTTGGAAGGTGTGGCGAAAGTCAGCGGTACTCAGCCGACCTTTTCCGCCCAGCTCAATCAGAATGTCATCGATGCGTCCAATTGGGCGAAAAGTGTCGGGGATACACTGGTCAGCTCCTCGGCTTTGCTGATTGGCATATTAACCAGTTCTTCGCGTCTGAAAGATGAGTTGAAACGGCGTTTTAACTTGGTCAAAAATGCAGTGATCGATGCCGAGCTTGCGCGTCGCGGCGGTAAGGTAATGAATGATGCAGGCAGTGAAAATCAGTTGGAAGCGCTGAGCAAATACGGTCGGGATTTAGTAGAGGATGTCAAAAACGGTAAGATCGATCCGGTCATCGGCCGGGATGAAGAAATCCGTCGGATCATTCAGATCCTCTCACGAAAGACAAAGAACAATCCGGTGCTCATCGGTGAGCCGGGCGTCGGTAAGACAGCCATCGTTGAGGGTATTGCCTGGCGGATCATGAAGGGCGATGTGCCGTTTGGTCTGAAGGAAAAGAAACTCATTGAGTTGGATATGGGATCACTGATTGCCGGAGCAAAATATCGAGGCGAGTTTGAGGAACGCTTAAAAGCTGTATTGAATGAAATCAAGGAGTCCAACGGCGGCATCATCCTGTTTATTGATGAATTGCACAATCTGGTTGGTGCAGGCAAGGCCGAAGGGTCGATGGATGCGGCCAACCTGTTGAAACCGATGCTGGCGCGCGGTGAATTGCGTTGCATCGGCGCAACGACGTTTGATGAGTATCGCAAGCACATCGAAAAAGATGCTGCGTTGGAGCGGCGTTTTCAGAAGATTCTGGTTGAGCAGCCTTCTGTAGAGGATACGATATCGATTTTGCGCGGATTGAAAGACCGTTTTGAAAGTCATCACGGTGTGCAGATTTTGGATGAGGCGATCATTGCGGCCGCAACGCTGTCAAACCGCTACATCACCGATCGGTTCTTACCGGATAAGGCCATTGATCTGATCGATGAAGCCTGTGCTTCCATTCGGGTCGATATGGACTCAATGCCCAGTGAACTTGATGAAATGATTCGCAAGATCATGCAATTGGAAATCGAGGAGACAGCACTTAAGAAGGAAACAGATCAGCGGGCGTTGGATCGTCTGTCCGAACTGCGCAGTGAGTTGGCGAATCTGAAAGAGAAGAAGAATATTCTATACGCTCAGTGGGAGTTGGAAAAGCAGAAACTTGACGCTTCCAAAGGGGCAAAGGAAGCGTTGGAGAAAGCAAAACTCGATCTGGAACAGGCGCAAAATGAGGCACATTATGAAGTCGCTGCGAAGTTGCAGTATGACACGATTCCAAATCTGGAAAAGCAAATCAAGAGTCTTTCTGGTAAACGTGATGAAAATGCCTTGATTCAGGAAACCGTGGATGAAGAACTGATTGCCAAGATCGTTTCAAAGTGGACGCATATCGAAGTGAGCAAACTTCTCTCGACCCAGCGTCAGAAGTTATTGCATCTGAAGGATACATTGAAACTGCGGGTGATGGGACAGGATGAAGCGCTGGAACTGGTGTCTCAGGCGATCATGCGTTCAAAAGCGCAGATTCAGGATGAGCACCGTCCGATTGGTTCGTTTATGTTTTTAGGTCCGACTGGTGTCGGGAAGACGGAAGTAGCCCGTGCTTTGGCAGAGCAGCTGTTTGATGATGAAAACAAAATCGTGCGCATCGATATGTCGGAATATATGGAGAAGCACAGTGTTTCGCGTCTGATCGGTGCCCCTCCGGGGTACATCGGTTATGATGAGGGGGGTCAGCTGACAGAGGCGATCCGTCGCAAACCGTATTCGATCGTGCTGCTGGATGAAATTGAAAAAGCGCATCCGGATGTGTTTAATATCCTGCTTCAGATTTTGGATGATGGGCGGATCACGGATAACAAGGGAGTCGTGGTGGACTTTAAGAACACATTGATCATCATGACCAGCAATCTGGGTTCTCAGAATGCGTTTGAGAAAGATGCTTTCAGAAGAGAAGAATTATATCTGGCGGAGGTCCGACGTTTGTTTAAACCGGAGTTTGTCAATCGCATTGATGAAATCGTCGTGTTCAATGCGCTCAGTGAAATCACGTTAAAGAAAATTGCTTTGAAGTTTATCAATGATTTGCGTAAACGTCTTGCTTCACGTGAAATCGAGCTTGAAGTGACGGATGCGGCATTGAATCAGATGCTGGTGTTGGGAAGTGACTTACAGTATGGAGCCCGGCCGTTGAAACGTCATATTCAGCGGGCCGTGGAAACGAAAATCGCTTATGCGATCGTATCCAATAACATTGAACGCGATGTGACTCTGATCGTTGATGCCAAGGAAGGCGATTATATAGTCAAAGTGGTTGATGTACAAGCCAACGTGTCGTAAGACACGTTTTTTCATGCCCTTATTTTGACATTTCGCTCAGAGGAACTTGTATTTTCATACGGTTTTTGATACGTTGTTAGAAGAGGTGAGGATATGGACAAAAATACCCAGCAAATTCAACGTGTGCGTGCCGTGCGTGCGGTTGAGAACCTAAAAAAGAATAAGTTTGATGCCCATTTTGTCGAGTCGGTCGATCAGATGAAAGCCCTGGTTGCGACGATGGTGCCGGAAGGTGTCAGTGTTGCTGTTGGCGGATCGATGACATTGTTTGAAACCGGGATCATTGAGTGGCTTCGTCAACAACCTGTGACTTTCCATGATCGCTATAATCCGGTCAATGATGTTCAGGAAATGTTCCGCAAGGCCTTTACTTCGGATGTCTTTGTGACATCGACTAATGCGGTCACCATGGAAGGTGAATTGCTTAATGTTGATGCCGGAGGCAATCGTACGGCAGCCATGATTTTTGGTCCGAAGAAAGTTTTGGTAATCGCCGGGATCAACAAGCTTGTTAAAAACATGGCGGAGGCTGAGCAGTTGATCAAGCGTACAGCCCGCCCGATGAATAATGAGCGGTTAAACACCAACAATCCGTGCCGGCTGGTCGGTGAATGCACGGAATGTATCAGTGAGAGCCGGATCTGCTCTGTGTTTGTGCGGATGGCAAGATCTCAGGTAAGAGATCGCATCTGCGTTATTTTGGTCAACGAAAATCTCGGATATTAAAAATAAGCCCAAGCAATTGGGCTTATAATCTGTTTGTCTTTTTATCAGCGAATTTTTCAGGGTCTTTTACTTTCATTTCGATGATATGACCGCACTTTGTACATACCGTTGCAAGGATGGTTGAACCTGTCGTGAATATTTTGCCTTTAGGCATCAATGCCGCATAACCGCTTAAAATACCCTCGCCCAGTTGTGT
>JANJWY010000243.1 GCA_024709285.1 Erysipelotrichaceae bacterium | reverse complement strand
CTGGCAGTTATTTATCTCAACAACACAGGCATGTACACACGATCCATTAGTCTGTTCAGAAGGGTAGTTTACAATATTCTGTCAGCCCACACCACAACCGGGTTTGGTTCAGTATATGCACAACAATTTATTTCTGACTGGGGTGGTCTTGGCATCACCGTCATGGTCGTGGCTATGTTGATTGGCGGCAGTGCTTGTTCAACTGCCGGTGGTATTAAGGGATTGAGGATCGGCATAATTTTTAAAGGCATTTACAATGACATTCAGAAGTTGATGAGAGGCGAAAGAACGATGCGTATTGCAAAATATCATCACATTCAAGACCATGTCTTGGATGATGCGACTTTTCGCTCTGCAGCAAGCATTGCCATTATGTATATCGTATTGTTTATGGTCGGGGTAATATTAACAACATTGAGTGGGTACAGTTTGCTTGAATCAAGTTTTGAAGTTGCTTCAGTGACGGGCAATGTCGGATTGAGCGTTGGGATCATCCAAGCAACCATGCCTTCATATCTTAAGATTTTCTACATTCTGGCCATGTATTTAGGCCGTCTGGAATTCATTTCGGTGTTTGTTCTTATCGGAATGCTATTCAAAGGAGTTAACCAATGGTTTCAACGATATTAAGCTTACTCTTGGCATTTCAATCACCGGCAATTTCAATCAATCAACTGATTTCGGAAAGTCATGATTTTGATAAAAAGACCATCATGATTGAAGCTGAAGTGATTTTGGAAGTACTTGAACGAGGAGATCATGCCTGGATCAATGTAAACGATGGTACAAACGCCATCGGGGTATATTTACCGATTGAAATGACCGAGGAAATCAAAGTATTCGGTGATTATAATCATCGAGGTGACATTGTTTCAATTACAGGTGTATTTTCTAGAAATTGTGATGAGCATGGAGGGGAAATTGACATCCATGCAACCAGTCTTAAAATTGTTGAAAGAGGGTTTGTGGTCAAACATGAGATTCCGATGTGGAAATGGATTGTAACCATGTTTGGGGTTTCTTTAAGTTCGTTGTTGCTAATCAGTCATCGCAAAAGAAAAGGTAAGTTGACGAAAAGGGAAGCAGACGAATCTTTAGATATGAAATAGTTATTTGTCGGGGTGTGTCTTATTATCTCACTAGCGGTTTGCTACCTTATAGTTGAGTTTCATTATGAGCACAAAGAGCTGAAGAAAAACAAGGGATGTCTCCCTTGTTTTATTGTTTGCCTAGCTTCTTTAGTAAAAATTGTAATTTCTCTTCTTCGTTTGAATCTAAAACATTGATTATCGATCGCATATAAGAAAGGTGTCTGGGATATATTTCATCAAATAGCATAGTTCCCTTTTTTGTTAAGTGAACGATGTGAATTCGACGGTCACTTGGATTTTTAACCTTATCTATAAGCTCTTTTTTAATCAGATTCTCAATAACATAGCTCATACTTGAATTGGCAATCAGAACTTTTTCGCATATTGATTGTACAGGCAGGGGTCCTTTGTGGTATAACACCTCAAGAGCTCCAAACTCTGATAAATTAAGATCATACTTCGAAACATCTTCCTTAATTTTCTCTTGAATGAAATTTGTTGCCCGAAGCAATATGGTCAGCGTTTTCAGATCGTTTTTCAATCGAAGTACTCCTTCATAAACACTTTCGTACTGCGAACGGTATCGATCGGCCGAACGATGGATTCAATGTAATCTCGGCGATTACGGAATTTCGGAGGTAATGCCAATAGTTCACCTAAGGTTTCGTACGATTCTTCATCATCAATGAACCCAGGGCCTTCTGTCGCAAATTCAAATAAAATTCCAGGATACAATCGTGTATACAATGATTTAAAGTAGAAACGGTCAACAAATCCGGAATGACCCGCTTTGAACGAATTTAACCGTTCAATCCACTGATCCAGTTCTTCTCTATCTTCGATTCTGAATGCAACGTGATGGACACCGCCAAAACCTTGAAATGCAGATTTTAGTGAAGGCTGAAAATCAAGGATAACACTGGCACCATTGCCCCCTTCACCCATTTCAAACAAGTGATAACTTTCTTCATTTGATGTAAAGCGCATCATCATCACTTCCTTTAAAATCAGTGCCATACGTTCAACATTATTGACTCTGAAAAATATCGGACCTAACCCCGTAATTCCGAATTCGACCGGAACCGGACCATTGAGCCAAGGCGTTCCGGAACCGATGCCGATATTGTTCTCGTCTGAGAACAAGGCATACTCCTGATCATCAAAATCCTCAAAATAAAGCACCTTTTTGCCAAACAGAGTCTTAATTTCTTCATGTTTAACTTTGTAATGATCAAAGCGTTTTAACCAATAAGCCAAGGAAGCATCATCCTTTACCCGTAATCCGATTCTTGAGATTTCGTTGTTTCCTTTAACAGCTTTAGCCGATCCTTGAAAATCAAAGAAAGTAACATCCGTTCCGGCACTGCCACGATCATCCGCAAAGAAAAGGTGGTAGGTGTTGATATCATCCTGATTGACTGTTTTCTTTACCAATCTCATTCCTAATACATTCGTAAAAAATTCATAGTTTTTCTCTGCACTGCTTGTAATGGCAGTGACATGATGGATTCCTTTAAGTTGGTTCATACAATTTTCTCCTTATTTATAGGCGCATTATAATTCGAATTCGAAATAATTACCAGTCCTATGCCCAAGTGTATAAGGGTATGTATCGAAGAAATCACATATAGCTCTTGTAGAATATGGTACAATATACGAAAGAATGTGAGACCAGTTATGAAGATTCAAAAAAACATTGAAATAGACCAATTCTTCCAACGTTGCTTGAATAATCTGAAAAAAGAAGATAAGAATCGCTTTTTAGGTGCGAAAGTAACAAAGAAGAATGAAAACTATCTTCAACAACAGATGAGAAAATCCGGATTTCAAGAGTTCTTC
>JANJWY010000236.1 GCA_024709285.1 Erysipelotrichaceae bacterium | reverse complement strand
TTATTTAAACGCCTTGACTTCGGATATTGGGTTGAGAATAATTGCGCGATTTGATACAATAAACTCATATCGCGAATGGGAGAAATATATGGATCATCTTGTCAGTGTCATTGTTCCGATTTATAATGTTGAGCGGTTTTTGGAGCGTTGTTTTGAAAGCATCTTCAATCAGACGTATAAGAATTTTGAAATCATTGCTATTGATGATGGAAGTACGGATGAAAGTGCTGCTTTGCTTGATGAGTTGGCAAAAAAGGATACTCGAGTCAGAGCATTTCATCAGAAAAACGCAGGTGTGGCTACTACGCGTAATACGGGATTAAAATTGGCGCAAGGGGAATATGTGCTGTTTGTGGACAGTGATGATACGATATCTCCTACAGGTATCGAACGGCTTGTCAGCAAAGCCGTTTACAATAATCTGGATATTGCCTATGGGGCCGGATTTCGTATAAGCATTACCGGAAAAGTGCCGGTACCGACCAATAAACCGGTACATTTGCTCGATAAAGTACTTACAGGACCCCAGTACATGGAAGAAACGATGCGGATGAAAGGTATTAACAACGGTGTCTGGAATAAACTGTACAACCGGAATTTCCTGATTGAAAATGAGTGCTGGTTTAAAGAAGGTTTGGTTTATGAAGATATCCTTTGGTCTCCCCAGGTATTTCTAAAAGCTCGAAGAGTTCAGTTCATCGATATTGATTTTGCCAATATTTTCGTACGGCACGGGGCAATCACGCAAGATCCCTATAATCTTGCCGTTCGTCATCATGACAGTCTGTATATATTTGATACACTGACAGAAATTTATCTTTCTAGTGATATAACTGATGAACAGCGATTGGTATTCCTTGATTATCTGGCAAACCGCAGAATCAATTTGCTCAAAAACTATCGGGCATTTTATTCAAAAGAACAAATCAGTGACAATATGACAAAAATCAAGAAACATGCAAAACTGTGGAGTACAAGAATGAATGCATTGTCGCTGTACTTCCGGGCAAACTAGTCAAATCATTATTTTTAACCTCAAACATTTAATTTGAGGTTTTTATTTGTATAAATCACTTTATTTCGTAATTAGCGATATAATAAAGTCAGTAACTCTCATAAAGGAGGCAAGTATTTTGAAAATATCTGAAAAAAGATTCCACCTTTTGCTTTTAATCATAGGTCTTCTGGTATTTGTTTGGTCTTACATAGATCATAAGCTGACTTTCGGGTGGATTTTGTTAAGTGCACCGATCATCATAGTATCGTTGATATTTATACTTTCTTATAAAAAATTCACATTTACTACAATTGTGTATTTTATTGGTTTTCTGTATGCATGTTTACTGATGGCAGGGGCAAAATATACCTACACATACGTGCCGCTATTTGACTCTCTTAGTGAAATATTCGGATGGACAAGGAACTATTATGACCGGGTTGCCCATTTTGCCCAAGGATTCGTGCCGTTTCTCATTTTCAAAGAATACTTGCTCAGAAAGGGAATTGTCAGAAATGGTAAGCTAACCAATCTGATCATCATAGCCATGGTACTTGGTTTTTCTGCTTCATGGGAATTGCTTGAGTATTCAGCATCTGAGCTGTCCGGGATGTCTCAGTCTTTTATCTTGGATATGCAAGGAGATATTTGGGACACTCAATTGGATATGTTGTCGGCTTTGTTTGGTGCTATAAGTGCGTCAATACTTTTAGGAAAGGTTCATCTTAAACTGATTGAAGATAAAATGAAGAAAAGCACATCTGATTTGTAAGAACGAAGACTTTTAGAATTTATCTCATTAATTTATGATTTTGTGTTTAGGGGAGAACTTTACACTTGACTTTGATTTTAAATTGTTTATAATAAGCAATAGATTACAATATAAGCAAAAGTGAAGGAAATTATGACACAAAGAGAAAAAGAAATATTGAACATCTTGAAGTCTGAACCGATGATATCACAACAAGAACTTGCGGATCGATTGATGATAACCCGTTCGTCCGTTGCTGTTCACATCACCAACCTGTTAAAAAAGGGGTACATCTTAGGTAAGGGGTATATCGTACAAGAAGAACCCTATATTGTTGTCATTGGTGGCGCAAACATTGATATTCAAGGAACTCCGAAGAATCAGCTGATGTACAAGGATTCCAACATCGGTGAGGTACGGATTTCATTGGGAGGTGTCGGACGCAATATTGCAGAGAATTGTGCAAGATTGAACATTACGACCCGGTTGATCAGTGTGATTGGTGATGATTTGTATGGGCAGCAGATGTTGAAACATGCTCAAACCATCAATCTTCATATGCAAGACTGCCTGATTTTACCTCAGACACCGACTTCGACTTATTTGAGCATTTTGGATGAATCACGTGATTTGGCTGTTTCAATCAATCACATGGACACAATCGACTTTCTTATGGTGGATGATATCAAAGCGCGTCGCTCACTGATCGAACACGCACAGCTTTGCGTACTCGATACCAATCTTTCAGAAGACGTTCTGGAATACCTGTTGACAGGTTTTCCGAATACGATATTCTTCGTCGATCCGGTATCAGGATCGAAAGCTCAGAAAATTAAACCATATATTCAAGCTATTCACACATTGAAACCCAATTTGCTTGAAGCCAAGGTGCTTTCAGCGCTTTATGAAGACGCATTATCGCTTGAAGAAATGGCGGAAGCACTGAAAAGTCAGCGAACATTTATCAGCTTGGGGTCTCAGGGAGTGTTTATCATTGATGTAAATAAGCATATCCGCTTACAATCGCCGCCAATCGATGTCATCAATGCGACAGGTGCCGGGGATGCCTTTATGGCCGGGCTTGTTTATGCTTATTTAAAAGGATTGAATATCGAGGATACTGCTTGGATAGCCATGGCAGCATCAAGACTGGCCTTATCTTCCAGTGATACGATCAATCCGAATTTCAGTGAACAATTACTACTTAAAACAATGGAGGAAATCAAACGTGTTTGAAAAATATCTGGATATCAGTGAAGAAGTAAGGTCAGCTATAAAGAATCATCAGCCAGTGGTCGCATTGGAATCGACAATCATTTCCCATGGAATGCCATATCCGAAAAATGTTGAGACAGCGTTGAACGTTGAGCAGATCATTCGTGACCATGGAGCTGTTCCGGCAACCATTGCCATATTGAATGGCAGACTAAAAGTCGGATTAAGCAGAGATGAAATCGAAATGTTAGGAAAAGCGGGGGATGTAGTCAAGGCTTCACGCAGAGACATCCCGTTTATTATTGCAAAAGGTTTAAACGGTGCCACAACGGTCGCTTCAACGATGATATTGGCGGATTTGGCGGGTATCCGTGTGTTTGCCACAGGCGGTGTCGGAGGCGTACACCGAGGTGCAGAAACATCATTTGATATATCTGCGGATTTGATCGAGTTGGCACAGACCAATGTAGCGGTCATTTGTGCCGGTGCAAAATCGATTTTGGATATCGGTTTGACATTGGAATACTTGGAGACTCACGGTGTACCGGTGGTTGGTTATCAAACCGATGAATTACCGGCATTCTATACGAGTAAAAGCGGTTTTCCGGTGGATTATCGTGTAGACAGCCCACAGGAACTTGCTCTTGCTATAAAAGCAAAGTGGGATTTGAATTTGCATGGCGGTCTGATTGTGGCCAATCCCATTCCCGCAGCGTTTGAAATGGATTCCAATGTGATCAATCAGGCAATTGCTGAAGCCATACGGCAACAGTTTGCTGCCGGTGTCAAAGGAAAGGAAAGCACACCTTTTCTGTTAGCGAAGGTCAAAGAACTGACCGGTGGAGACAGTTTAGATTCCAATATTCAGCTGGTGTATAACAATGCCAAAGTCGGAGCACAGTTGGCAGTAGCTTTAAGTAAACTTCAATAAAAATTTTTGGACACGGGTTATTCAGTGTCCTTTTCTATGGTAATATGAGTTAAACAGGAAGTTTGATTCAATCTATGAAAAAGTGCCCTAAGCATCGAAGATAAAGGAGATTTGCGATGAAATTATTTATTGAAAAAGATTATGATGTCGTAAGCAAAAAGACAGCTGAACTTGTGGTTGGTGCTGTCAAGAGCAAACCGGACTTGATTTTTTGTTTGCCTGCCGGCAGTTCGCCGATTGGAATGTATAAGGTTCTGGTGGATATGTATAAACAAGGGGAAGTATCGTTTAGAGATATGATTACCTATGACATGGATGAATATGTAGGAATATCTGCGGATAACGAGAACAGTTATGCCTATTTTATGCAAAAACATTTTTTGAAATTTGTGGATGTCAAAAGTGAGAATGTTTTCTATCCGGATGGGATGGCTGCGGATCTTGAAGAAATGTGCAAGAGTTACAGTGAAAGTATTGCTTCAAAAGGCGGGTTGGATCTGGCGATTACAGGAATCGGATCTAACGGTCATATCGCATTCAATGAGCCCGGGGATAAGCTGATTGCCAATACGCATGTGGTTAATCTTGATGAAACCACAATTCAGAACAATTCAAGATTTTTTGGCGGTGATATGAATCTTGTTCCAAAAAAGGCAGTATCCATCGGAATGGAAGAAATCATGAAGTGCAAACTGTTTCTTGTGGTTGCCAGTGGCAAACATAAAGCCGATCTTATTAAAAGAACGTTTGAAAACACGGACATTGATCCGATGTGGCCGGTATCTTTCTTACGTATGCATCCCAACTGTATTTTTATCATTGATGAAGATGCGGCATCGTTGACAGATATTAAAATTCTCAAGAAGTATATATAAAAAAGTCCCGACGGTTCAGGTCGGGATTTTTCATTCTTTGATTAAGCTCAGATTCTCGCTTAGTTTTTCTGCAATTTCAATCAACAATTCTTTATCTTTTAGTCCGTCTATCAGCCGTTGAGGAATGGCTGACAATCCGACTTGAGCACCGATCAGCGCACCGGTCAACATGGCTCTGACCTGATTCTGTCCGCCACCGTTGATCGCATGCAGAACTCCGGATTCAAAATCACTGTCAAATCGTGCGGCCAGATAATAGGCTGCCGGCAACATATGATAGATTGCACAGGGCATTCCATAGACAAGTGAAGCCTTCCAGGCCGGTTCGATGCGGATATCCGGATCTTTTGCGGCCATGGCCATGTAGGAAGGTGAGAGTAAGGCGTCCGGCGATGCGAACAGTCCGGCATTTGAAGGTGCAGGTTCTCCTTTTTTTGGTGCCTGTAAGTTTCCGGTCGTGACCGCATGGAAGGGGATTTCCTTTTTATGAACCTTTCTCATCAGCTTTCCGCTCAGATTTTCATCCAATTTGTGACCTCGGATCAGCATGGCCAAGACCAGATTAAAAGCCACCGACAAAGAACCAACGATGTCATCGGCTTGTGTCAGAGCGGTATTGGAAGCAACGATGTGACTCAGTTGATTCAAATCAGCTGCGAAATAGATGGCCATGGGAATATTGCGTTCCAACGACTCAGTCGTGTCACTGTTGCTAGCTACTTGATCCCAAGGAAGTTTTTCGATCATTCTTCTTTGATATAAGTGACGCATGACTTGACTGGTGTAGCCGCCTTTACCTCCCATGGGAGTGCCGTCCAGATGAGGTAATATTTCATCATCAATCATTTTCTCAAAGGTGGTCTGATCATATCCTTTCTGACTGATTAAGTATTCAGCTGTTTTTAAAATGATCCATCCTTGCTGAGAGAGTTCCCCGGGTTTTAATCCGGCATGGTATCGGTCAGGTTTAGGTTCGGTGTAATCATCGATCCAATCGCCATAATTCTTTCGTAACTCATGTAAATCGTAATACCAGTGAGGTCCGACTCCCAAGGCCTCACCAATTAAAGCCCCGATAAAAGCTCCTTGAGCTCTGTCTTTGATAGTTGTCATCATTAATCTCCTTTACGATAATGTATAATACCTGGTGGTTAACTTCAAGTTATATGAACTTCTTCAGAATGTTGAGAAATTTTTATTGAGAACCTTTTGTGATTACATTTCGGAAAGAGCAGATGATTCAGATCCTCCTGCTTAAAATGCACTCATGTACCGTTGTCAGAGCATGTCGGTATTCGGCTGAAATTACCTATGTCAATCATGAATATTGAATTTTCTTTTGATACATTCTATACTTGTATCATTGGGCAGTTACTAAATATAGTTTAACTTATGTTAAGGGGTATAAAAGCCTTAACCGTCTGATTGAAGAACAAGGGGACGCACATATGAGTAAGTATAAGTTTATTAAAAAAGTGGAAGAAATGATCAAAACGGAAGACATCGCAACGTTACGTTTGATTGGTCCGCTTTTAAGGTATGTGCCTGGAAGATTCCAAGCCAAAGCCATGGAAAGTTCAAGCAAGGACAATCCGTATCTGGGTTTTGTCGTGGAACCGTACAGTACTTTTCTGTTCTATGAATTGATCGATTTGGAATGGGCCAGAAGATTGATTCCTGATGGTTTTGAACTTGAAAAAACCAAAGTCTTTAGTGATGGTGAACCGAAGTATTACATTGCATTTGCATCTTTTAATGTGAAGACATCCGCTTTTGCGGGTACCCGATTGGAAGTCAATGTGATTGCAAGAAGTAAGAGAACGGGGCTTATCAGTTGGATCATTGTGGATTATGATACCAATACCTTAAGTCATGATGCTCTTAAAGGAGTTATTGACAGCACGACGAAGCAGGCGGTTTTTACGACGGACTATGATGGCAACATCATCGTTGATATAGCCAACGAAGAGAAGAATCGGGCTTTGATATTTGATATGGACAGTAAAGGTGCTGAATACAAGACGGTGGAAAAGAGTTTCTGGCTGGAAGGAAACCTATCAGTCGGATATGGCAGAGAAATTTCGAAAAACTCGCCGGCGGCCTTTGCGATGAAGTTTGATCCAAGGGAAGTTGAGAATGCGTGCAGAGTGGATTTGGATAAGATTCATTCCATTGAAAATACCTGGTATCCGGGATTGTTTAAGGATCAAGTGGATGAGGCATTGTATTTTCCGTTTGCCCAGCACTATTTGTCTGACAGTCCGGGCAGTTACAGTGAGCATGATAATGTAGATGAAATGCTCGAGGAGTATCGTAACTTAGATTTGGATAATATTCCTCCATACTCCGTCGAATCATTGAGAAAGATGGTTAAGGTAGGGATCGTAAGCAATTCAGTATTTATTACGATTCTCCTGTTGATCATTTTGGTATTATTAATCACGTAATAAATGAATTGATTACCTGCTATTTGAAAACTCAATGGCAGGTTTTTTGTTTATATGAGAATCATACTACTGATTGCATATGGAGACATTTGGTTGTCCCAAGAATATGATTTTCGAATTCTGTAAAAAGCATAAAAAAACCGCCAGATAATCATTTTCGGCGGTCGATTAGGATATAAAATAAAATGGTGCCCGAGGACGGACTCGAACCGTCACAATATCACTATTGGTGGATTTTGAGTCCACTGCGTCTACCAATTTCACCACTCGGGCATTGCTTTAT
>JANJWY010000129.1 GCA_024709285.1 Erysipelotrichaceae bacterium | reverse complement strand
TTGCATGCCAAAAGGTTGCAACATACGATTGCATCCCTGAATTTCTCTGAATAATGTACGTTTGCTTGTTCCAAGTTTTTCGGCCAAAGCTGCCACGGGGACATAATCGGAGTGTTCGACCAACAGGATCAGCAACTTGATTAGTCTAGGCGAAAATACATTCAGGTTTAGCGTCATGGTCTCACCTCACCTTTATTATAACAAGTGCTTTGGATAAATCACGAATTTGCAGTTGAATCTTGCCGTAAACAATGTTGCCAAAACTAAAAAACAAGACTTTTTACGTCTTGTTAGTCTGCGAGTTTCGCTATGTGAACCTCCACTAGCACACTGTTTGAAATGTACACATTCGATTCTACGGACTGATACACAATAGTATTGGCTAACTCCGGTTCTTCCGTTGTAACGAAACTGATTTTGCATGTAAGACCGCTGATTTCACAAGCCTCTATGACATCCAGTGCCAATGTGTCTGCATCCGATGATTCAATCAAACTCAGATCTGGCATTTTAACAAGTCGACCCAAAGAAACTATAACTTCAATCTCACTGTCCATGCTTATTTTCGTGTCGCGATGCTCGATATATACGATGCGGTTGATGCTTGTTACATTGGAATACTGATATGTGATTGTCAACTTCAACTTTGCACCAATCTCATTTTGGCTTGTCACAAATGATTCAAGCTGGGAAATCGATTGATTTACATAATCAGAGATGGAGATCTTATTGCCCAAGGAATATACAAGCTGGATTTTTGATCCGGATGCAACCCAACTACCCGCAGAAAGTGATTGTGATATCAGCTTGTTCGCTGAGATGGACATGTGATATTTAGTATCTGTTATAATCTGTATATCGTTTTGTGTTGCCCATTGTTTAGCTTCAGCAGCACTGAGCGTTTGAAAGTCTGCAACTTTAACAGCTGGTCCCTTGGATATGACTAGAACAACGGTTGAATCGCTCTCAATGATAGAGCCTGCTAAAATATCTTGGGATATGACTTTCCCTTTATCCACCGAGCTGCTGAAAGCCGTTTTGATAACAGTTTTGATTCCATTAGTCACAGCCCAATTTTCTGCTTGCGCCTGGCTCATATTCAACAGATCAGTCATTGTGATCACTACTGTTTCAGGCTGTGTGGCTATATTGAATATAATTTGTTCACTTCGTTTGATCGTGTCAACATTCCCACTTTCTGTGGAAAAATCTAGCAATGTGTTATCTATGGCTGCTTCATCCACGATGCTCATAAATTGGAAATTACTGACATGATTCTCTTCGATCCAGGCAATGATTGCAGTCTTGGTCCATTGACTGTCAAATGTCGGTAAATCGATGATCTTATCCGGATCGATACCCTTGGATACGGTTAATTCGACAATATCAGTTTTACTCACACGGGTCTGAGGTAAAATGCTCTGTGATATGACGATTCCCGATTCTTCTGTATCACTAAAGACATCAACAGAAATCAATTGGACATTGTTTTTGCTTGCCCAAATCAGTGCGTCATTTGCATTCATTTTGACCATGTCGATCATTTCGACAGGGCGGTAAAGAATGTAAAATGCACCAAAGAAACTAACGATCAGCAATAATCCGACAATGTAGTATTTCAGGTGCGATTTCTTAACTTTCTCAAAGTGCTCCGGTTCAAAACTCTCCGGTTTGCTGTCTTTTTCGTTTAACTGTTCAAGAAACCCCTTCTCACTCATGCTTTTCACCTTTGATTTCAACGAGCTTACCATTGGTAAGTCTTAAGGAAACATCACTTTCCTTGGTAACCTCTTGGCTATGTGATACCACGATGACACAGCACTGATAGTCGTGAGCCAGGTTTTTAAAAATACTAATGATTTCGCGCTCTGTGTCCGTGTCGAGATTTCCCGTGGGCTCATCTGCAAGGATCAGTTTGACATTGGTTGCTAAAGCACGGGCGATCGCAACACGTTGCTGCTCGCCACCGGATAATTTCTGGATGCTTCGTATCGCTTTGCTTTCCACAATTCCCAACTGATTGAGCAGTTTTAGTGCTGTCTCTTTGTAAGGTTTAGGTATGGGATTGTTGGTAATGTTCATCACATTGATAACATTGTCCAGTGCGCTCAAATAGGGCAGTAAGTTAAACTGTTGAAAAACAATGGATTGGTGATTGCGGCGGTATTTGGATAATCCGATGCTTTCGATGGATTGACCATCGAACAATATCGCACCTTCCTGCGTCTTTTCCAATGCCCCAATCAATGATAGAAGTGTAGTCTTTCCGCTTCCGGATGGACCGAAAATCGTGTAAAACTTACCGACTTCAAAGTCATAACTTAAGTCATTAATGATCGTTCTTTTCTTGTTTCCATCAATATAACCGTAGGAAACGTTTTTTAAGGATAGTATGGACATAGTTTTTCTCCTAACCGATGTTATTCAATATTTGTTTGGGATTATAGCGGGTTACATATAAGGCAGGAATAATGACACTGACGATTGAAATCAACAACCCTGACCCCAATAGCAACAAGATTGACTTTCCATCGAGTTCGATATTGATTTCAACATCATCAATATTCATGGATGGATTCGTCATAACAGGTTGTGTATACTTCGAAGAACTTCCTCTGCCGCTTTGTGTTCCTGTCGTACTGACAACAGCAGTTGAAGGTTGCATCGAGACGCTTTCACTGATCATCTTGCCTGCTTGAATACCGGTGAAGACCGATAAGCCAAAGGCAATTACGGCAATCACAGCAACTTCGACGATGAACTGACTGATAATTTTTAATTTACTTTCCCCGATGGCCAACAGCATGCCGATTTCGTATTTGCGTTGATTGACGGTAAGAGCGGTAATCAATCCCAAAATAAGTGCTCCGGCAATCATGACGATAATGACCATCATTCCAGACAGATTTCCTAATGAGTCGATCGGGCCGGATAATTGATTGTAAAGAGCGTCGTTAGCATCGAGAAGTCCGTATTTAAGATCAATCTTCTCTGCTGCGAAAACTTTGAAGGCACTGATATATGTGGGATCTTCTAGTTCAAACACTGCACCTGCCAGAAGCGTATCATCACTTACCGGTGTGCTCATAATATTTTCAATGGCATCAAAATGTATGAAAAACTGGTTTTGCGGTAGAAGTGCCGGTGACATTGTTCGGGCTATCCGATCATCCAACACTACGTTTGACTTATATATTCCGATGATTGTAAATGATATGGGCGAAGAATCTGTTGCATTGAACTCTGTTAATTCAACGGTATCACCCAATTTGAGCTGATTATTGTCAGCAAATGTCTTTTCGACAAGGATGACATTGCTCGCACTTGAAATTTCCGTCTCATTGGCAAATCTGCCTTCAACCAGTGTTGCGTTGTTGTTTGAAAAATCAGTTGGAATAAGAGAACTGTATGTTTTTAAACTGAAATCCCCTGTCTCAACTGTTGGATTCACTTTGCCTTGACCTGTTTGAGTCGTCGTTGGTATATAAATGTATTGTTCGAGAAGTTCGTTGACTACTTCAAGATGCAGAATCATATCGACTGATTTCACATAATCGAGATTCACCAGCAGTTGAACATTCTTTAACAATGGTACTCCTGCAAGGGTGGATGCATCGGTTTCATATTCAATCAGTCCACTCTTGACGTCTGTCGTCAACTTTACTGAATCGATGGAATATACAACATTTGCACCGATTTCGGTGCGGATGTTTTGCTTGGCTACTTCACTTGCCCGATATACGGACAAGCCAGCCATTGCAATGTTGGCGATAATGAAGAAAAGCACGAAGAGCAGAATCGTTTTGGCTTTCTGTTTCTTGATGTATTCGATTGCCCGAAGAATAAAGTACATAAATATACCTCCCTGATATGGAAGTATTATATATGTCACTTATGACGAAAATATGACGAAATAAAAAAAGAGAGGTTTCCCTCTCTAAGTCAACTATTTTACTAATTTGGCTACGATTTGATCGTATTCCGGAGCACCGACAAAATTGGTGATCGTTACAATTTCAGCTTGCGGAGCGGCAGCTTTTGCGCGACCGGCCAATGTTTCATGAGTAACGACGATCTGACAATCTGAAGGAATATCTTCGATCGCTTTATGAATGACTTCAATATCTAAACCGGCAGCCTGTACTTTTTTGCGTAATGTGGTTGCACCCATTGCGGAAGATCCCATACCGGCATCACATGCAAAGACGATTTTCTTTACAGCTACTTGTTTTAAGTTGCCTTTTAAATCTTTTACTTGTGCTTTTGCGACTTCCAAATCAGCTTCTTTATCTGTGAACTTCAAGATTACGGCAGCTACTAAGAATGAGACTGCTGCAGCGACGGTGATACCAATCAAGACTGGCAGCAAACCGCCTTTTGGAGCCATGGCAGCTAATGCGAAGATAGAACCTGGGGATGGAGTAGCAACTAAACCTGCACCCAAGATGGAGAAGGTTAATACACCGGATGCACCACCGGCAATAACAGCCAAGACCAATAACGGATTCATTAATACATATGGGAAGTAGATTTCATGGATACCACCCAAGAAATGGATGATCATGGAACCTGGAGCGGATTGTTTGGCTAAGCCTTTGCCGAATACAAAGTAAGCAACCAAGATACCCAAACCCGGACCCGGATTGGTTTCGATCAAGAAGAAGATCGACTTTCCGGCTTCAGCAACTTCATTGACGCCTAACGGACCGAAGATTCCGTGGTTAAGCGCATTATTTAAGAACAATACTTTCGCAGGTTCAACTAGAATAGAAACCAATGGCAGTAATCCTGCATCAACAACCGATTTAACAGCAGCCGATACGCCATCGATACCTGTTTGTACCGTCGGTCCGATGATGATATAAGATACCAATGCGGCACCCAATCCCAATAGTCCGAGGGAGAAGTTGTTAACCAACATTTCAAATCCACCGGGAACTTTACCTTCAATTGCCTGGTCGAACTTCTTCATCAGCCATGCAGCAGCAGGACCGACAATCATTGCTCCGATAAACATCGGAACAGATGAACCAACGATGACACCCATCGTAGCAACAGCACCAACTACAGCACCGCGGGTACCATGAACGACACGACCACCGGTATAACCAATCAATACTGGCAACAAGTAGACGATCATCGGACCGACCAATGCGGCTAAGTTTTCATTCGGTGTCCATCCGGTTGGGATGAATAAAGCGGTGATGAAACCCCAAGCGATGAACGCACCGATGTTCGGCATGACCATACTGCTGAGGAAGCGGCCAAATACTTGAATTTTTTCTCTCATAAATACAACCCCTTTCAATTGTTTTAGAGATATTTCTCTACAATTTCAGTATAGTGGCAGCGTTTACAACATACAATTTATAGAAATGTAAGGTTGTCAGTAGCCAATGATGACAGGATTAGGGAATGAAAAAAGGGGTTGCCCCCTTATACTGCATTTCCGTTGCGATTGCGGATGAAGACATGTTTGATATTGGTCTTCCCGCTGCGCCGCTCATCGATTTCAAATACTTTCAGGTTTTTCACCAATGCCGTCAGCTTTTGGAATCCATAGTTCCGAGGGTCAAAGTCCGGTTGTTTTTTCATTAAAAACGTACCGATTTCGCCTAAGAAAGCAAATCCGTTATCATCTGCCAAATCATCGATCGCACTGGAAATCAGACGGATGACCTCACGACGCGACTTATCCGACATCGTGGTTTTTTCAGGGCTTTCCTTCTTGGCGATTTCCTTATCAATGATTTCGATATATATAAACTTATCACAGGCAACGATGAAGGGGTTGGGTGTTTTCTTTTCGCCGATGCCGATAACTCTCTTTCCGGCCTCACGTAACCGGATTGCCAGTCGGGTAAAATCACTGTCCGAAGACACGATGCAGAAACCCTCAATATTTTGTGAGTACAGGATGTCCATCGCATCGATGATCATCGCACTGTCGGTTGAATTCTTACCAATCGTATACCCGTATTGCTGAATCGGTGTGATTGCATTTTCCAATAACACCGGTTTCCACCCGCTCAAATTCGGTTTAGTCCAGTCACCATAAATACGCTTGATAAACGGTGTACCGTAACGGGCGATTTCTTCCATGACATTCTTAATATTTGCATAAGGGACATTGTCGGCATCAATCAATACCGCAAGCCTCAAGTCTTCTCTGATTTCCATTTTTTTCACCAAAATCCTTATCTTTATTTTCGTTGATGGAATCGGTTGTGTCAATCGTTATTGAGAAAGTCGATGGCACATTGCGCCAATCCCTTACCCAATACCGCAATATTCTTGTCATCCC
>JANJWY010000218.1 GCA_024709285.1 Erysipelotrichaceae bacterium | reverse complement strand
GGCATGCCTGATTATGGGCAAACGGGTCAAAGAAGCATTGTCACAATTTCCGGATTGGACATTTGAGAAACTGGATTTAGATATGGATGAAGATAAAGCTTTGATGTGGAATCCCGGGAAGACATTGCCGGTGTTTATCGTATTGGATGATAAAGGAAATGAAGTCAGAAGGGTCATCGGGGAATTATCGAAAGACCGTTTAGTAAAGGATGTATTCCATGGTTAAGAAAATCGGGATTTTATTGTTTGCGTTTTTACTGCTAACTCCTTTCTTCAGTTCTGTCAAGGCTGAAGATAAGGTCATCAATATTTTCTCTTTCCGTGCTGAAGGATGTTTGTACTGTGCGAAAGAAGAGGAATTTTTTAAGGAACTTGAGAAGACGGACAAAAATATAAAAATTTACCGTTTCGAAATCGCTTATGATAAAGAAGGTCAGGCGGTTGCTAAGAAAGTAGAAGATTTGTTAGGTATAAAAATTTCAACAGTACCATATGTGATCATCGGGCGACAGTCCATTATCGGATTTACCGAAGGGATCACGGATGTTGAGATTTTGGATGCGATCGAGTACAACCGTACGCATGTCGTGCGTGATATCGTTGGAGAGATGTTGGGCGTGGCGGTGCCTATCACCGGCGATGAGGATGATCCAAAGGAAACGATCATTCGTCTGCCTTTCTTCGGTGAGGTTCAGGCGAAGTCAGTGTCATTGCCATTATTAGCCGTGGTTATCGGAGCACTGGACGGATTTAATCCATGTGCCATGTGGGTATTGTTATTGCTCATCAGCATGCTCATTCATATTAAAGAAAAATGGAAGATGTGGACTTTGGGACTGATCTTCCTGTTTACCTCAGCGATAATGTATTTCTTCTTTATGCTATCATGGCTGAATATAACGATGTTGTTTGGATCGGTTTTCATTTTGCGTCTGATTATCGGTGCTGTAGCCGTGGGTGGCGGATCGATCAATATTCGCAATGGCCTTAAGAAAGATGATGGCTGTGAAGTGGTTGACAGCACTCAGCGCAAAAAACTGCGCCAACGCATTCAGGAAATTTCTGATCAACCGACGTTTATCTTTGCAATCATCGGAATCATGGGATTGGCCATAACTGTCAATTTGGTCGAGCTGCTATGCTCTGCCGGATTACCTATTGTCTTTACTCAGGTATTGGCACTCAATCAAGTGACCTATTGGGAAAAAATCGGATATCTGTTGATTTATGTGACATTCTTCTTACTGGATGACATTATCGTGTTTGTCATTGCCATGAAGACCTTTGAACTCACCGGCATTTCGACGAAGTATGCGAAATACTCCCATTTGATCGGTGGTGCGATCATGATCATTCTTGGAATTTTGATGGTGGTAAAACCGGGTTGGCTGATGTTTAATTTCAGCTGATAAGGAGGGAATATGTATATTCATAATAAGCTTGGCTTGAAACTGTATGTTGAAACATTGAACTTGGATAAAAGCGGGGATGCGGTTTTCTTTCTTAACGGGGTCATGGCCTCGGTCAACAGTTGGGGGTATCAGCGCGGTATCTTTGAAGATGCGGGATTCCGTTTGGTTTTTCATGATTTCATCAATCAGCTCCGTTCGGATAAGAGTCAAGAGGTGTATACGCTGGCTGGACATTGCGAAGACATGGTTACGATCATGGATGAACTGGGAATTGACTCCGCTCATCTGATCGGAACAAGTTATGGCGGTGAAGTGGCTATGAAAATGGCCATTGAATTCCCGCAGCGGGTCAAAACGATTTCTATCATCGATTCGACCAGTGAGACAGATGCATTGATGGTTCATCAGGTCCGGATGTGGCAGATGATGGCAATGAAACTTTCCGGTGAGGATTTCTTTTTAGGAATTTTGGGAAGTGTCTATGGTGAGAAATACTTAAGAGAATATGGTGAAACACTTAAAAAGCGGGCGGTAGGATTTAATGATTTGCCCAAGGATTATTTTAGCGGGCTTTGCAGTTTGATTGATACATTTATAAATGATGTGGATTTTACCTGGGATCTGACGAAAATAACCTCAAAAGCATTGGTAGTTTGCGGTGAGGATGATATACTTAAACCTGTCAGGTATTCTAAGCAAATGGCTGAGATTATCCCTGATTGCGAGTTGGTAATCTTACCTGATTGCGGTCATGTGGCGATATATGAGGCAACGGATGCTTTGAATAGCTGCTTGTTGGGATTTGTAATGAAGAATAGGGGAAATAATACATGAAAGCATTAATATTAAAGTACATAGAGTATCTTTTCATCTTCTTGGCACCGATTGCTATCGGATTTGCGTATTTTTTAGTGATCATGCTTCTTAAGAAAATAAACAAGCATGTTAATTATCTGTTGGGGTTGATCATTCCGCTGGCGATCAACGTAATCTTCCTGTTTATGATATTTCCGAGCTATCAAGGAGGTATCAATCCGGCATTTGTAGAAAGTGTCAGTTATTTCGGTCTTTCACTGGCCGGAACCATGACCTACGGAATATTTGCGATATCGGCTTCCGGTATTAAAAAGCGTGTTAAATGACTCTCGTTCAGAGAGTTTTTTATTATCAATAACAATTGTCAATATGAGTTATTGACTTTGTGAAACGAAAAACTATAATTGTTAGTGTAAACTAACTTTTTTAGTTAGCGGAGGATGTATGACATTAAAGGATGTAAACCCGGGACAAGTGTGTGTCATTGAGGGTATTGGAAAGAAAAGTTCGCTTCGTAAGCGGATTATTGATATGGGCCTAACGATTGGGACGAAGATTGAAGTAAGAAAATTAGCACCTCTGGGAGATCCGATCGAAATTCTGATTCGCGGATATCATTTGAGTTTAAGAAAGGCAGAAGCTGCCGAAGTGTTTGTGAGGTTAGTCTGATGGGATTACATATTGCACTTGTAGGAAATCCAAACAGCGGTAAGACGACGCTGTTCAATGATCTGACCGGATCTAATCAATATGTGGGTAACTGGC
>JANJWY010000217.1 GCA_024709285.1 Erysipelotrichaceae bacterium | reverse complement strand
CAATTGATTTAAAATAACTTCACTTTGCACATCTCTTCGTAATTCAATAACGACACGGATTCCATCACGATTTGATTCATCACGCAGATCCGTTATACCTTCAATCAGCTTATCCCTGACCAGCTGAGCGATTTTTTCGACCAAATTCGCCTTGTTTACTTGATAAGGAATCTCAGAAACAATTAATTGCTTCTTGCCGTTAGCCATTTCGATCGTATCAATTTTTGCACGCACGACAATAGAACCGCGACCTGTTTCATAGGCTTGTTTTATGCCAGATCGACCTAATATATAAGCACCTGTCGGAAAATCAGGTCCCTTAATGATTTCCATCAAATCAACAACCGAAATCATTGGATCATCCATAATTGCAATGCAGGCATCAATCGTCTCACCTAAATGATGTGGAGGGATATTGGTAGCCATCCCAACCGCAATTCCGGTTGTGCCATTGACAAGCAAATTCGGAAAATGAGCCGGTAAAACGACAGGCTCCTGCTCTTCGCCGTCATAGTTATCCATATAATCAATCGTATCTTTTTGAATGTCACGCAACAGCTCCATAGCAATCTTCGACATACGTGCTTCCGTATACCGCATTGCCGCAGCGCCATCGCCATCAATCGAGCCAAAGTTGCCATGACCGTCAATCAGCATATATCGATAAGAAAAGTCCTGAGCCATACGAACCATTGTGTCATAAACAGCAACATCCCCATGCGGATGATACTTACCGATAACCTCACCGACGATACGCGCCGATTTCTTAAACGGCTTGTCACTGTGCATACCTAAATCATTCATTGCATACAAAATACGACGATGAACCGGTTTTAATCCGTCTCTGACATCCGGCAGTGCTCTTGCAACGATAACAGACATGGCATAATCAAGAAATGAGGTCTTCATTTCTGATGTTATATTGACTTGTCTGATTTTTTGTCCGCTATAATCTTCCATGATTTACCTCCTTCTAGATATCCAGATTTTTTACAAAATGAGCATTATCAACAATAAAATTCCGTCTTGGTTCAACTTCATCACCCATTAACATCTCAAAAACAGCATCCGCTTCCATGGCATTCTCGACAGTTACCTGAATCAATGTGCGAACCATCGGATCCATCGTTGTTTCCCACAACTGCTCCGGATTCATTTCCCCAAGACCTTTATACCGCTGGATATTGAAACGATCGCCAATCTCGGCTTTAATTACCTCCAACTGAGCATCCGAATACGCATAGCGCACCATACTGCCCTTGGAAACCTTATACAATGGCGGTTGGGCGATATAGATATACCCACCTTCAATAAGCGGTTTTAAGAAACGATAGAAAAATGTCAAAATCAACGTACGGATATGCGCACCATCTACATCAGCATCGGTCATGATGACGATTTTGTGATAACGAAGTTTATCCGTCTCTAATTCATCACCAATTCCACAACCAAAGGCCGTAATCATCGTTCGGATTTCATTATTATCAAATATCTTATGCAATCTCGCCTTTTCAACATTAATAACCTTACCGCGCAAAGGTAAAATCGCCTGAAATTCACGATTACGCCCTAATTTTGCCGATCCGCCGGCAGAATCACCTTCAACCAGGTAAATTTCACTGATGGTTGCATCGCGTGTCGAACAATCTGCCAGTTTACCCGGAAGCGAAGATACTTCCAAAGCACCTTTGCGACGAGTCAATTCCCTGGCTTTTTTAGCCGCAAGACGTGCTTTTGAAGCTACGACCGCTTTTTCAATGATGATTTTAGCCGCTTGCGGATTTTCCATCAAAAAACGCTCTAATTGTTCAGATAAGATACCTGAAACGATTCGGCGAACTTCACCATTACCCAATTTTGTCTTGGTTTGACCTTCGTATTGCGGATCAGGATGTTTGACTGAAATGATTGCTGTCAATCCTTCTCTGACATCTTCACCGAGTAAGCTTTCTTCCTCTTTTTTAATAAAATTCGCCTTTACGGCATAACTATTGATAATTCTCGTCAATGCAAGTCGGAAACCTTCTTCGTGAGTACCGCCTTCATGTGTATTGATATTGTTACAAAAGCTGTAAATGGACGGAATATAGCCGTCATTATATTGCATCGCAACTTCTACGATCACGCCTTCTTCTTCACCTTCAACATAAACGACTTCCTGGTGAATCGGTGTTTTATTCTTATTCATAAACGAGACATACTCTTTAATCCCGCCACGATATATAAATTCCTTAACTCTGCCCTCGGAGTCTAATCGCTCATCAATAAAAACGATCTTGATTCCCTTATTTAAGAATGCCATCTGTCGCAAGCGATCACGAATCGTCTCATGATTATATACGGTGGTTTCCTTAAAGATGATAGGATCTGCTTTAAAAATGACTTTACTGCCCTTTTTATTTGTTGGTTCCAACTCAACAACGCCACCAACAGCCGTTCCGCCGTTTTCAAAACGTTGGAAATAGGTCTTTCCGCCATTATAGACATACACTTCCAACCATTCAGAGAGTGCGTTGACAACAGAAGCTCCGACACCATGCAATCCGCCAGAAACTTTGTAAGCCCCGCCGCCAAATTTACCACCGGCATGAAGTATGGTAAAAATCGTCTCAATGGTTGATTTACCGGTTTTCTCATGAATTCCAACCGGCATACCACGACCGTTATCTTCGACAGAAACGATATTATCTTCAGAAATTGTCACTGTAATTAAATCGGCATGCCCCGCCAACGCTTCGTCAATGGCATTATCCACGATTTCCCACACCAAATGATGTAAACCGCGCTCCGACGTCGTTCCAATGTACATACCCGGGCGCTTACGGACAGCCTCTAACCCCTCAAGGACCTGAATATCCTCTGACGTATATGAATGTTCTACTCTTGTGTCATTCATCTGTAATCCTCCTTAAATGGCGCAACTACCCCGTTTCTAACAATAAATACTTCGGTTTCGCTCGCCGGCCACCCATTGATATCACTGATATCGGTGGTTGTTATCAAAATTTGCACATCTTTCGGTAAAAGCTGTGTGAATTTGTCTTTCTTTTTTGTATCCAACTCTGAGAAAACATCATCCAGCAGTAAAATCGGATACGTATTGATTTTACTGACAATAAACTCAAGTATAGCCATTTTCAAAGCCAATATCAACATTCGTTTTTGACCCTGAGAAGCAAAGGAACTGACATCGAATCCATTCAATGTAAAATTCGCATCATCTCTGTGAATTCCCACATGAGTTAATTTAAGTGCCAAATCACGCTTAAGTGACGCACTCATTTTAAGACGAATCTGATGTGCCAGATCTGTATGACTGTCACTCTCAGACGCGTATTGGATATTAACCTCAAAATCATCATCCATAAACTTACAAAACAAAGAAGAAATCCTTTTTGCTATAAAGTCCAAAAATTCTCTTCTGCTTTCAATGATCGGTATTTGCAACGCAATCAATCGATCGCTCAACACCTCAAGATACTCAATGTCCGGACGCTCTTGCTTTAGATACAGATTACGTTCCTTAAGAACTTTCACATACTGGTTGAGATTTTCCATGTATACGGGCGATAATTTGGATAACTCGACATCCATCATCCTTCGCCTGACTTTCGGTGGTGCCTCGAAGAAATCCATGTCAGCCGGCGTAAATAGCACCGCATTGCACTGACCGATAAACTCACTCGTCCTTCTCACTGGATTTCTGTGGATAAGCAAACTCTTCCCTGTTTGTCCAATCATTACAGTTAATCGCTTTTCACCTGCTACAGTTGTAACAACACCCTCAATACGGGCGATATCACAGTCCTTTTTGATTAAATCCGTTTCATCTTTAATACGAAACGAACGAACAGTCGAAAGAAAACTGAT
>JANJWY010000206.1 GCA_024709285.1 Erysipelotrichaceae bacterium | reverse complement strand
AAGTTGATTAAGAACTTCGGGTCGTTGCGGTGTATCTATCAATAAAAAAACCAGACCCGTTTCATCATAGAAAATCAGTTTATCTTGTACATCTTTCACTCTGGCAACGTAAATCAGTTTTTCACCGGCATGCCTGTTAAGAAACTCGGCATCGGTTAATTTATATGCGTTTACTACGCTGAAAAACAATCGTTGATCATCCGCTTCCGTTTTTCGGGCAGGTCCGCTGACAAACACAAAAATATTGATGATGACTAAAAGCACCAGTATGGTTGCCAGCAGCATAGTAAATAAAACTGAAGCCATTTTTTCTTTCACATCATCACCCCGTAGTCAATATTATAGCAGAACCTATTGTTTATGGCAGAAATTTTCACTGATTGCATAGATTCGATAAACATGATATCATCAATTTTACACAGGAGGTCGGGTATGAAAGAGAAATACTTTATCATTGCTGCACTTAGTATCGTATTAACTGCAATGATCCTATATGCATACAATTACTTTAAACCGCTTCCTGCCCCGTTGGTACTGATTGATTATGCCAAGAGCACTTCTGTTCCTTACAATGATTTACCAGAGTACCTCAATAACGACGGCAAATACTATCTTTGGTTTTGTGACGGTTCGACGGATTGCACCTTTGTCAATGATACGGCGCTGCGCCCCTTGGCTGATGAAATTAAAACCGGCGAATTTCCGGAAATCACATTCGTCGATATGACTTTTGCCCGAAAAAACATTTCTCCCGCAAAGCTCAAGCAATTGTGGGGATTCACCGGATATCCGGCATTTGTCGCCATTGAAGTGACAGAATCGCAGATGAAAATCGGTCCGGTCATTGAATGGGGCGTTAATAATCCAATCGGTAAAGAAGATTTAAAAAACTGGATGATCGAGAATAACATCTGGAAAGGTGCCCGTTAGCAATCGCAAGATTGCTTTTTTTTTTACAGTTTATCGATACCGCTGACTTTGTTCGCCCATTGAGAAATAAAATATACGCAAACCAACCCTATCAATGAAGCAACGATAAATATCGGATTTTCACTGATTTCCAATAATGAGTAACCGAACAAAACCATCATAGTTATCATAAAAAACTTTCCTGCTGCTATCGCAGTCATATATGAACGTTTTGAAAAACGCGAACAGCCGAAGAAAATATTCAGCATTGAGCTTGGCGTAAAGGGCATTGCGGATAAATAAAAAATAACGAGGGGTCTTTGTTTTGAAACCCATGATAAAGAGCGCTGGATCCGCAGATGTCTGTCAGCATATTTTTCAACGATTGGACGCACGTAAATCCGAAAGAAGAGAAAAACGACAATCGAACCCGTGATATTTCCAATGTATGAAGTCAAAAATCCGATGATATTACCATATACCGTCACATTAAAAACGACAATGACAAACAGTGGCAAAACAGGAAAGAATGACTCCAAAAAGGCCAAGAAAAAAGGCAGCAGTGGACCAAAATCAGCGAGTTGCTCTTTAAGTTTGAGCCAAAACTGCAGTTGTGTCAGCTGTTGCCAGTCGAAATTCATACACAAGCAGCAATCGCATCGACTGCCTGCTGCACCCAATGAGCACTGCGTTTGGCTGCGACACTTAAATACTCTTCAAAAGACAGATGATTGTCATCTTTCACTGTGATGTCACTCAGTGAACGAATGACCACAAACGGAATTTTGTAATGTTCACATACCTGCGCAATGGCTGCAGCTTCCATTTCAACGCAGTTAGCCGAAGCGAAATCCGACAATATCCGTTCAACTTGATCTTGACGATGAATAAACTGATCTCCCGATACCATCGGACCGATCCATACGCGATGTTCCTTACCAATGATCATTTTTGCGATGACATCGACAAACGCCGGATGAGCTTTGTAGCTAAATCTTTCACCGAAGCCGCGTTTGATCCCAAAGGCAGTAATATCCACATCATGATGCGCGACTTCACTCGAAACGACGACATCCAAAACTTCCTGCTCGCTTCTGAGTCCTCCGGCAGTTCCGATATTGATAACACCGTGAATATCAAAATTCTCAAAAAGACAGGTTGTCGTCATGGCAGCAGCTACTTTGGCAACGCCGCTAAGTGCAACGACAATATCTGTCTTGCTTAAACGCCCGGTATAAAATGTGGTTCCGTGAATCATTCGCATATCCACATTTTCGCAGAGTTTCAACAACTCATCGACTTCTTGCTGCATTGCACCGATAACTGCAATCATATTTCTCTCTCCTTTATTGCTTTGATCATCCATTTTTCATCCAGATACAAGTCATCATATTTGGAAGAATCAATGATTTCCCATCGAAATCCGTTATCTTCTAACAGTCTTTGAAGTTCACCTAATTCAAATATAAACTGCTCATGAGTTTCTGTGACCGGATAACCGCTGCCATAAATCGTTATGGTATGCCTTAATATCGGAAACTCACTTTCAATGTGCCACCCATAGCCAACATCACCAACCATTCCCTCTTCATCAAAGGGTTCTTCAAACTCGATGAATCTGGATGACTGATGATAATCAAACACAAATACGCCACCATTTATCAAATGTCGGTTAACTCCTTCAAACAGTTTATTTAACTGATCCAATGATGAACAGTAGTTTACGGAATCATTTGCACAAACAATACTGTCAAAAATCATATCCAAATGCAAGTTAAGCATATCACCGCAGACATAGCGGATGTTTCCATCCTTGTCTTTGCTTTTGGCAACATCCAGCATCTGCTCACTGATGTCAAGTCCGGTCAACTGATACCCAAGATCCCTTAAAACAACAGTCAAATCACCGGTTCCGCAAGCAAGATCCAGAATATGATGACCCTGCAGATTGTCTTGAAGCATGTTTGCATATCTTAAAACACCTTCAGTGTCGCCCATAATGGCATCATATATCAATGCCAGATGCTGATAGTTCAGTGTTTTTTCAGATAATCCGCCCATAATTTCTCCAATTGATAGAACGCCCGTTCTTCAGTAATAAATACGTGTGCAATCACATCAAGGCAATCTACCAGCAGCCATCGGGAGTTTAAATCGCCTTCCACGTGGTGCACCGTATATCCTGCCTTTTCAACACATTCTTTGATGTGATCTACGATGGCATGAACCTGACGCAAACTTGGCGCATCACATATGACAAATGCATCGACCATTCCTTGATGGCGAAAATCAATGATGTCTATGTCTAGCCCCTTTTTCTCTTCAATAGCAAAAATGATGGTTTCAGTTAATGTCATTCGTTGTTTCCTTTCCTAAATATTGTGCCTGCATTGCTTTGACGATTCGAACCGTTTTATGAATATCATGGAATGCTGACTGTATCAGCATTTTTGTATCATAGTTTCTGCCCGGTTCGATTTTATCAGCGACATACAGAATTTTGGCCAACAAAGAGCTGCTGTTTCCTTCAACATGATGAGCAACGGCTTGTAATACCGCTTGATCACGAATATGGTACCGGACTTTCAATACATCCGCAGCAACAAAGGCATGCCAGATCGCCTCT
>JANJWY010000125.1 GCA_024709285.1 Erysipelotrichaceae bacterium | reverse complement strand
ATCCAGTTTTTAAGTAATCGGCTTCCCATCGCACTTTTACAGCGATCCAAATAACCAAACAAAGTCAGATTTTTACCATTTGGACGTAAAGGATTCAGTAACTCAAGATTTGTGATCGTCGAATAATCCAATTCGCAATATGACTGCACATCATCCAGTTCAGCTCTTTGTAAATGTGTGAGTGTTCTGAATTGTGTAGACTGTAAGTAACTGATCAATCGGCCATAGGCTGTATGAAGTGATTCCCTCTGGACATGCTCTATCAAAGGCAAATAATAATCATCCATTGTGTGTTCATCACAAAACGATATCATCAGATTCGGAATTTCCCGAATGCGCTTTAAGACATGCTCACCAATCTGACTGTGAAAAACGATCTCTTTGATATTATTTCGAAGACAGTACTGTATAAGTTCGAACCTGGAGTGTTCAATTCTTCGCAGAACAGTTTTTCCGCTGGCCATTTCGCATGATGCGATCGCATATCCGGTAATGTCATCTTCCACCGCAGCAATATACACCTCGCTCTTCTCATCCGCATTTTCATCCATGACGGTTCCTGGGGTAATGATCCGAATGACATCACGCTTTACAATGCCCTTTGCCAATGCAGGATCTTCCATTTGTTCGACAATTGCGACTTTATACCCCCGCCCGATCAATTTTTGAATATAAGGAGTTACCGCATGGTGCGGTACTCCGCACATCGGAGCTTTCGTATCATTCCCCGCACCACGGGATGTAAGCACTAGATCACACTCTAAAGAAACAAGTTTGGCATCCTCGTAAAATAATTCATAAAAATCACCCAGACGATAGAATAACAAGGCGTCCGGATAATTATTTTTAACATCAAAATACTGTTTCATCATTGGGGTCAGTTTTTCCATAATCCACCTCAATCGTACCTATTATAACACAAAAAAAGAGCGCTCCGATGAGCGCTCTACTTCGCTTTCTGATCAGCTTTCGCCAACATTTCATCTGTTATTACTTCAAACGCTTGCGTATTATCAAGTAGCTGACGTTGTTGCTCTCTCATCATTTTTACCAATTCACTTCTAAGCATATATGAACAAGCTCCGAATGCCATGGAATATCCGGCGCGTGTTTCCACAATTTTATAAAGACCGACAAGATGCACCCGCTTAAAATCGACGATCGTTTTATCAAAAGGCAATATGGTTAGACGGTTCGGTGTAGAATGTGCCATCCGGATGTTATCAAGTCCGCCAAACGCTTGAATGATTGCTTGTACTTTCTCAGCTTTGACACCAATATTCATTGCATCCACAGCAATTCTTCTATAGTACATTCTTGTAATCAGATAGTAGAATACAAACATCAATAATCCAACAATCAAGATGATAGTTAAACTCCGCTGCATACTCGGATTGCGCCAGAATATGGCCAAATCGATTAAACTTGCCGGAGTAGCGACCAATTCCAACCCGGAATATGTGTATCCCACAGAGACACTGAAAGCCTCGAATGTCGCAAACAATAATCCTGTGGTGAATAAGTGGATGACATAGAGCATCGGGGTTGCAAAGAGCATATAAATTTCAACCGGCAACAATGTTCCAAAGAGAATCGATAAAAATATCGCAAATAGCAAAAAGGAGAAATATCTTCGCTTATTGATTTTATCTGTATAAGTTTGATAGGCCGCGATTAAAAAGGCAGGCACTGCGAATATATTCAGAACATAATACGGCGTTATCAGACGGCCAAATCCCAGAGAGTAAACTCCGCTGGCTCTTTGCGCTGTCCAGACAGCAACATCTCCGACGAAATTGTTACCAAGACTGTCAATCCAAGAACCGCCAAAAATACCAAACCAAAATGGTTCACGAATTAACCGGCTCATACTGACAGTAGCCAATAAACGCTCAGTAATACCATAAAAGAACAGATTAACTGGGTTTGTAATGTCAGAAGCAATAAATTTAAAAATGAAATCTGTGATTTGCATTAAGAATGGCCACAAGTAACTTATCCCTATTCCACCTAAAATACTCCAAAAGATTACTTCGATGGCAGCCCATGTGTCTTTATCTACAAAAGGCAATAAACCGTGATCGGACGCTTTTCGACTGCGCTGATAACAGAAGCGAGTAATATTGATTAAGAAAACAGACGAGAGAATCCCGGTTTGTATCGGATAAATCACGCCGCTGCCAGGCAAGAATATATCCGTCAAATCGACCGAAATCCCTAACACCGGATAATATGCCGAAGGTTGTAATTTTCCCAAAGAGAAGAACATTGTGGTAATATGTAAGACGACATAGCCGACGATGCCAATGTAAACCGGTACAGAATCCTCATATCGTTTGGACAAGGCTTTGATCAATAACAAAAGTGGAAAAAGCATGATCATCATGCCACCAAAATAACGCATTAATTCTGCGAAAGTTAAAATCCACCGGTTTTCAACTGTTACGATCGTTACCAGATTCGGATTTAACAGCAAACCGCCCAATCCCATAAAAATAGTAGAGACAAACAGGGTTTTAAGTGGGAATTGCACGATTTCCAATAAAGAATGCCATCTCCGCATACAATCACCTCGGATTCTATGATACCATTATACTTAATTATACACAACGAAGGAAACAATTCACCAAGGAGTATTGAAGTGACGATTCAAAAGACAGAAAAAACAAAAAAATCCTTTAAATTAGACATTACGCTGACCGTCATTCTGCTATTGATGGCCCTTTTCAGCATTGTTGCTATTCAAGGAGCGATTCCATTAACTTCAAGTACCGTCAATGGACAGGATATTCTGATCAAACAGGGTATTTGGTTTGTCCTGGGTTTTTCACTGCTCGCCGGCTTATTGTTCTTTGGCATTGATCGCCTTTTTACCGGAGTACGGGTTTTTTACTGGATTTTAATGATTTTGCTGTTATTGCTCTTTTTAGACAGATTCATCGATTTGCCATTTATCCGACCGCTCAACGGAACGAGGGCGTGGATCATCTTACCTGGGATAGGCACACTGCAACCAAGCGAATTTATGAAGATCGTTTTAATTATAATGACCGCCAACGTTGTTGATGAACACAATCGCAATCGGACGATCATTAGTTTTAAAACAGACATGTTACTCTTTGCCAATGTTGCCAAGTACGTTTTGCCTCCGCTGGCACTAATCATTCTTCAACCCGATACAGGAATACCGATTGTCATTATATTTACAATATTAGCCATTCTTGCGATATCTGGGATTAAGCACCATTGGATTTGGGCGGGTTTGATCTTAATGACCGTTGTTTTAGGTGGTTCTGTCTATTTATATCAAACATCTCCTGAGACATTGGCGAGTATCTTGGGAAACTCTTATCGGCTTAATCGGTTTCATGGATGGTTGGCCACAGAAAAGTATATATATTCTTGGGGTAATCAGCTTTATACATCATTGTTGGCTGTGGGCTCTGCCGGCTGGACAGGCCGAGGCAATGAAGAAATTTTAATTACCTTGCTAGAACCGCAAAACGATTTTATTTTTGCTGTCATTGGTAAAAATTACGGTTTTATCGGAACAGCTACCGTACTTATTGTAAATTTGCTTTTGGATCTGAAACTCTTAGCCATTGCTTTGGCTTATGAGCATCCACGGGAGCGATATATGGTTGCCGGACTGCTGGGAATGCTTTTATTTCAACAGTTTCAAAACATGGGAATGATTGTCGGATTATTACCCATCACCGGCATCACACTGCCACTTATATCTGCGGGAGGTTCCTCTCTGCTATCCTACATGATACCTTTTGCGATTGTTTTTCATATGAGCAACGAGAACAAAAATAAAACCATTCACTAAAAAACCCTCAGAGAGGGTCAGTATAAGTTATTAAGTCGTTTGATGAATGATGTCGGCCGATACCGGGCAAACCGGGCGGCCTTTTTACATAGCCGAAACTCAACAGCATCCACTCCGTCAAGCCGGATATGCAAATGATCATAACATAAAATTGAATCATAGTAAGACTTGCTTTCAAAACGAATGATATGATTCTCTGGGATTACTAATGATGTTGAAAGTGATCTTGAAAGTTTGTGATGAATACCGGCGACTTCTGTTAATTGCATGGCTCGAATGGAAGGTAAAAGAACCGCACCCCTTAATGAACGATTATACGCTGTTGAACCTATTTGAGTGCTTACACACAAACCATTGCCACGAAAGGTTTCAAGATATTCTTTGTCAATATAAACATCGATGCTTTGTGTTTTGATAATATTCTCCACCCTGGCTTCATTGATGGCGTACAATGACTCAAAGCTATCTCCGTTGAATCGTCGAACTTCAAGTAATTGAACCTCTTCAGTCATCGGCGGAAGATGAACAACATCTTCAAGCAAATCCTCTACTTCACTCGCCTCATAATCCGTAAAAAAACCAAGAGTACCGGTATGGATACCGACAAAAAGAACATTTTCGATCTGGTGCATACGCTGATGCAATGCATGAAGCATCGTCCCATCACCACCGACGCTGATAACGATCTGAGGATTTTCATCATCAAGTATCTTGTTTTCTGATATTAAGTGACTGACAATTCTCTGTCCCAATGAAAGCGAAACCTCATCATCGCGCATCACTACTGTGAATCGTTCCATGGCAAACACTTCCTTTTCATATGAGTCTATTGTATCATAACGATAAGGGGTTGAGAACATGAAGGAAAACCTGGAAATAGAACTTAAGTGCTTGCTGAGTAAGGAACAATTCGAATGCATCCTGGCAAAAATGCCTTTTTCATCGCCCAAAATACAGATAAACACCTATTACGACACAATTGAAGGTGCCTTACAGAAACGATTCTGGATGTGTCGCATACGAGAAGTAAAGGATAAGTTCGAATTCACATTGAAAACTCCGGGTGAAGGCGGTCTGAATGAGTATGAACTCATATTAGAAGCAAATAACATTCATGATCCGAGGATAGTTGATTTCTTTAAGCAATCAGGCATCTATCCACCAATGATTGCTCTTGGAACTACAACGACCCATCGAAGGAAATTTATTGATGAGTTTGGTGAATGGTGTCTGGACTATAATGAATTCGGTGATGCCTTTGATTATGAAGTTGAGTATGAACTTTTTCAATATCTTCCCAAGGCTGAGCAACGATTTACGGACATTCTCAGTTCATGCAATATTCACTATACACAAGCCAAAACGAAGTTCGAGCGGATGTTAAATTTAAAAAAAGATCGCGATTAGCGATCTTTAATCATTTTTAAGGATATCACTGATAATTCTAAGCTCATCTTTTGTAAATTGCGTATGATTCAAAGCATCCAGATTGTCTTCAATTTGCTCAACCTTGCTTGCACCAATTAAAACAGAAGTAACTTTCTTATGGACGAGCCAGGCAATCGCCATCTGCGCTAAATTCTGACCGCGTTTTTCAGCAATCTTATTCAGTTGAAAGAGCTGTTCTTTCAATTTTGGTGTTAGTCTGTCTTCACTTAAGAACCGACCGTCTTTCTTCATCCGCGAATCCTCAGGTATACCGTTAAAATAACGGTCTGTCAGCAATCCTTGTGCCAACGGACTGAATACGATTGAACCCACACCCAATTCTTCCAACAGGTTTTTAACTCCACCCGTCTCAAACTCGGTTTGCATCATGTTATAACGATATTGCCCTAATACGACCGGAACATTTTGATTGCGAAGCAATTTTACAGCTTGTTCAAGCGGTTCCTTTGGATAATTGGATAAACCGACATACAGTGCTTTCCCTTGATGAACCAGCTGAGCAAGAGCGCTCGTCGTTTCTTCTAGAGATGTCTCCGGATCGTATCGGTGGTGATAAAAAATATCAACATAAGATAATCCAAGTCGTAATAGGCTTTGATCGCAACTGGCAATGATGTATTTTTTACTGCCCCAGTTTCCGAACGGACCTTCCCACATCGGATAGCCCGCTTTTGTAGATATCAAAAGTTCATCACGATAAGATTTTAAATCCATCTGCATGACTTTTCCAAAATTGATCTCAGCAGCACCTACCGGCGGGCCGTAATTGTTTGCTAAGTCAAAATGCACAATTCCATGATTGAAACAAAAAGCAACCATTTCGCGCATGTTCTTAAAAGATTCATTCGTTCCGAAATTATGCCAACAACCCATGGAAATCAACGGTAATTGAACTCCACTGTTTCCTGCCCGATTATAGCTGATTTTCGTATAGCGATCACTCGATACTTGCATATTTATCCCTCGATTACTTGAATATCTATCTGTTGGAGTCGTTTTAACCACTCTGGCGATAGTTTCACATCGCTTATAATACAATAAATAATATCAGAAGTCTCAAACTCTTCATCATGTTTTAAACTTTCCTTTAAAATACTGATTTTACCAACCAATTCAAATAGTACTTGATCTCTGTTTTTACTGCTCGCTTCCAAAGGTAAGTAGACAGTAAGCGGAATTTGCTTCAAACATGCCTGTCTGCTGCCCTTGATGTATTCAACTGATTCCGACTGATTGATCATGAAACGTTTAAGAATCTTTGAAGCGGGCTTTGACGGATCGATGACCTGCGAAATTTGCTTTGCTAAAACATGGCTGACCACATCTTCTTTGAAAATATCCTTGTTTAAGGTGTGATCCATCGCTGACTGCCAGGCATCTATCCCTGTCTGCTGCGCTTTCTGTAAAATTTTAACGGTTGAATCGACACCAAACTTATCTAGATACATGTAACTCTCTAAGTTTGACGGTATTTGAATGCCTATTTCACTCGGATAAACAGGCGCTTGAAAGAAAACAACATCCTTTAATAATAAACAGTGTATGCTTTTGCCTACTTCATGATTTTTGTTAACTTTCGTTATAGCTTCAGCTAACTCATCTTTAGAACTATAGCCATTATATGTACCAAATTGATTCCACATTTGACGTAAAGACATGGTATGAGCGCTATTATATTTGCCATAGCCGACAATTCCCTTTTCTTTTCCATTATAGCGTTCCGTTCCTTTGGCTAGAAAAAACAAATAATCGCCGGGATTGAATTGAGAAAATTGTTTCATACTGCTTGGACGCCAAAAATTCATCATTTGATTCCCGTACGCACGATGAAACTCAATCATTTTTCTGTCGGTCACATACGCAATAGAAGCCATTTCCTACCTGTTAGAATAATCCGAAGATATTCCCTTTCTCATCGATTCCCATATTGTTAGCTGCTGGAACTTTGGGTAAACCCGGCATAGTCATGACACTACCAGTCAGCGCAACAACAAAGCCTGCCCCGGCACTGATTCTAAGCTCAGATATATGAATTTGGAAGTCACGCGGACGGCCTAATTTCTTTTGATCGTCGGTCAATGAATATTGATTCTTAGCCATGCAAACCGATATATGGCTCCAACCATTGTCAGTCAGTTTGGCTAACTGATCCTTCGCCTTTTCAGAATAAACAACACCATTTGCACCATAAACTTCTTTGCAAATCCGTTCTATCTTCTCTTCTACGCTATCTGCATCGGTAACCAAAGGTCTGAACAAGCTTTCCTGTTCACTGGCCGCAATGACTGCCTTCGCCAATTCTTCGGCACCGGCACTGCCTTTACCCCAAGATTCATTGATAACAGCATCGTGACCATGGGTTTCACACCAATTCATCAGCCAATCCAGTTCTGCAGATGTGTCATTTACAAAACGGTTGATAGCTACAACGTAAGGAACACGATATTTCTTTATCGTTTCTAAATGCTTAGCTAAATTCTCAACCCCATTGGCAAGGGCATCGATATTTTCTTCTTTGAGCGATTCATAAGCCATTCCGCCATGCAGTTTCAGTGCACGAATCGTCGCTACGACAACGATTGCATTCGGAACGATTTTAGCGACTTGACACTTAATGTCCATAAACTTCTCTGCACCTAAATCAACTCCAAATCCTGATTCCGTAACAACATAATCCGCAAGTTTTAATGCCATTTTCGTTGCCAAAATTGAATTACAGCCATGTGCAATATTCGCAAAAGGACCGCCATGAATCAGAATAGGTGTTTTTTCCAATGTCTGAACCAAGTTTGGCTTAATAGCTTCTTTCATAATCATAGCCACAGCACCACCAACACTCAAATCTTTAACAGTGATCGGTTTATTGTCTTTGTTATATGCTACAACACAGCGTTCAACCCGTTGCTGAAAATCCTGCAAGGATGAAGAAAGGCATAAAATTGCCATAATCTCAGAAGCAACCGTAATATTGAACCCATCTTTGCGTTCAATACCATTTTTATCTCCCATAGCAACTCTGACTTGACGTAAAGCACGATCATTCATGTCCATGCAACGCTTCCAGACAATGTGTTCCGGATCAATATTCAATGTATTACCATGATACATATGATTGTCAATGGCTGCACTGATTAAGTTGTTGGCGGTCGTTACCGCATGCATATCCCCGTTAAAATGAAGATTGATATCTTCCATCGGCACGACTTGAGCCATACCACCACCTGTTGCCCCACCTTTAACACCAAAAACAGGACCCAATGACGGTTCTCTTAAAGCGCCGATAACCATTTTATTAAGTCGGGCTAATCCATCCGCTAACCCCACAGTCGTTGTCGACTTACCTTCTCCAGCTTTGGTTGGATTGATTGATGTAACCAAAATCAGTTTACCATCTTTTTGATTGGTCAATCCTTCCATAATTCTCAAATCGATTTTCGCCTTGTACTTCCCGTAATGTTCCAAATACTCACTGTCGATCTTTGCCTTGCGGGCAATCCGTTCGATTGGCTCCATTACATTTTCCTGGGCTATTTGAATGTCTGTTTTCATGGCTCCTCCTATATTTTCTTTCGGCCTTCCATAGCTTTTATTAACGTCATCTCATCGGCATAATCCAAGTGACCGCCCATCGGCAGACCTGATGCCAATCGAGTGACATTTGTTCCTTTTGACTGAAGCCTCTTTGCAATGTATAAGGCTGTGGTCTCTCCTTCAATTGTCGGGTTTGTCGCAATGATAACCTCTACCACATGGTCATCTACTCGCTTGATCAATGACTCAATGTTGATATCCTCAGGCAATATTCCCTTAAACGTCGAGATCACTCCATTCAGTACATGATACACACCGTGAAACTCGCCCATTTTCTCCATGGCAATGAGATCCTTCGGATAGCTCACAACACAGATAATCGATCGGTCCCGTTGTTTGTCTTTACATATATCACACAAAACATCTTCAGTGATATTCCCGCAAACTGAGCACGTTTTCAACCCGTCTTTGATCTTCAACAATGCATTTGCAAATGCCTGAATATCTTGATGATCTCGATTGATAATCTCGAATGCATATCTCTCAGCTGTTTTTGCGCCAACACCCGGCAACTTTTTCAATTCCTCGATAAGATTTAATAAGATTTTGGGATACATAATTATTCCTCATGAATGAAGTCGACATTTCCCTCACCAAATATACTCACAAGACGCTGGTCAACACTGACATCCTCTTCTTGCTTTCTTACTTTAGGTAACGGTTCTGCATGGACAATCATTGGTTCAGGCAGTTTTTTTGTACTCCATAATTCTCTAAACAGAGAGATTGAACGCTCTTCTTGTTCTTTGGTAATCGCAAATACCTTACGAGGCTGTTTAAGCACTTCATTCATCAGCTTACGCAAAGAAATTTCATTAGACTTGGCATTAATTTCTCTGACAATCTCTTCATAAGCGAGCGAAATAACAATGAATGTTTCATTACTCACTACAATACTTCCATCCGAAATCATTCTGGCAACTTTTGCCCACTCAATTTCGTTGATATACTCTTCCAATCGGTTCCAAAGCGATGCATCTTGAGTTCTTCTTGCTTTATCACCGGCAACCATCAAGCGAACGATATCAAAATCGGACAATAGCAACTCCTCTTTATCCGATTTATCTGTTTTATCATCATCAATATCAAGTTGTAATAAACGATCATCTTCGGCAGACTGTACGATTGGATCATCAACAACGGAATCTGTGTCATCTTCAATAGATTCCGATGAAGTGATTTCAGGTTGTTCTTCCTGCTGTGCAGTTTCAACCACAGGTTTTCTTATCGAAATCACCGGCATTTCCGCCTTATCAGCTATGTGTAATCCTGATTCATCTCCCATTGCCATCATTTTCAGTAAAGCAACTTCGAAATATGAATGAATGTTTGTGGCATTTCGATACTTATCCATAGTTTCGATAAAAATATCGATCATCTTCAATAAATCGTTGGCACTCTTCTTTGCCAGTATATGCCTGACTTCATCCACGGTTGCTATTTGTAACAATGATTCATCCCGCGTATATTGATATATTATACATTCCTTCAATAAATCGATCATATCCGAAGTCAATCGCTTAATATCGAAGCTTTTTTCACTGATAAAACGGACATTATCAAGGATTGCCACAACATTTTTAGAGAAAACAGCATCAAGCAGGTCAATTTTCTCACTTACCGTCGTGATACCGTAAATATCGTGCACATGTTGGACTCGCAAATCATTTTGAGCATAAGCTATGCATTGTTCTAAAATACTTAACGCATCCCTTAAACCGCCTTCAGCCAACTGACTGATCAATCGGATGACACCATCTTCATATTTAATTTTCTCTAAATCCAAAACTTCTTTTACTCTGACCCCGATTTCAGCCAGTGGCACCTTCGTAAAATCAAACCTCTGGCATCTGCTGATGATGGTTGGCAGTACTTTATGAGGTTCAGTGGTAGCCAAGATAAAAATAACATGTGACGGAGGCTCTTCCAACGTCTTTAACAGAGCATTAAAAGCTCCTTGTGAGAGCATATGTACTTCATCGATAATATATACTTTATATTTCCCCTCGATTGGAGAGTATTTGACTTTTTCGATCAGATCTCTGATTTCATCGACACCGTTATTGCTGGCAGCATCGATTTCAATGATGTCCGGATGTGTTCCGGCTTGTATCGAAAGACAACTGTCACAAACATTGCATGGTGCCTTATGAATATCCGGACAGTTAACTGCCTTTGCCATCAATTTTGCGACAGTCGTTTTACCTGTACCACGGGGTCCGCAAAAAAGATATGCATGGGCGATTTTATGCTTTAAAACTGCATTTTGCAGGGTTTTTACGATATGTTGCTGACCAACAACCTTTTCGAACGATGTTGGGCGATATGTACGATATAAAGCTTTATATGCCATAATAAACCCTTCTTTCCGTATTAATTATACCAAAACCGATATTTGCTTTAAAGTTTGACAGAGCAATTAAAATCAAATGTCGTTTCCTGTCGAAATCTTGTATATCGAAGAAGTTTCTCCCCATGGATGATAACCAATACCGATATGAGTAAATCCAAACTTTTCATAATATCCAACGTGATCCGTACATAAATAACAGTTTTCAAATCCACCGATTCTCGCATCTTCAATTGCTGCTTTAATCAATAATCTGCCCAAATTTCTCCCCCTATGCGTCTTCTCGATAAACAAAGCACAAATCCAGGGATATAAATCCATTCTGCTGATAAAATCATTGGTTACCAATCCGGCACATCCGACGATTTCATCACCGTCATACAACAAATACCATTGAGGCAAAGCTGAAGGCGCATTTATGGAGTGAGTAATGCAATCTTGATACACCGCCATGCTTTGCTCACTTGCCCACTTCGACTGAATATAAGAGATAGCAGAATCAACCGATTCAGGTTGATTTCTCACTGAGATTACTTCCATGATAACTCCTTCGTTGTTCAATGTCGTCCCATTTATTATACCATAACCTGTGGCGATTACACTCAATATAAAGAAAAGAGGAGATAACTCCTCTTAGTTTATAAACCGTTTTATTGCCTTTTAGTTCTAAAAAAATCCTTAATCAACACACTGCATTCATCCTTCAATACACCGCTGGTAACTGAGGGATAGTGATTCAGGCGTGGCACAGCATTCATATCGAAATTCGAACCATATGCCCCACCTTTTGGATCAAAAGCACCAAAAACGACCCTTTTGATACGTGATTGATAGATAGCGCCTGCACACATCGGACAAGGCTCCAACGTGACATACAATGTACACTCATCTAATCGCCAATCATTCAGTACAAGGCATGATTTTTCAATCGCCAAGATTTCAGCATGTGCTGTCGCACGATTCAACTGTTCCTTCCGGTTATGTGTTGAAGCAATTATTTCATCCTTATAGACAATGACACACCCAATCGGCACTTCATTCTCTAAAAATGCTTGCTCAGCTTCACTCATTGCCTTTTGCATATAGTATTTATCGTCCATAAAGCTCCTTTTGTAAAATAAAAGCTATCACACACGTCAGAGCCACTTTAAGGCTGCTGTCTTCCGACCCTGACCTGGTTCAGTAGGTAACGTTGTGATAGCATGTTTATTATACCTTATTTTTTATTAAATGCAATTACTTCTAACCCGCCCATATACGGACGCAATACTTCAGGAACAGTTACCGTACCATCCGCATTTTGATAATTCTCCAAAATTGCAGCCACGGTTCTGCCTACAGCCAACCCCGAACCATTTAGTGTATGAACATATTCAGGTTTGCCTTTTGCCTCCCTGCGGAAACGAATGTTCGCACGACGCGCCTGAAAGTCCTCAAAGTTCGAGCATGAAGAAATCTCACGATAGGTAGCAAACGCCGGCAGCCAAACTTCAATATCATAGGTCATGGCACTGCTAAAACCCATATCTCCGGTACACAGCTCCACAACACGATACGGCAATTTTAATTGCTTTAGAATTTCTTCCGCATTATTGGTCAGTTTTTCAAGTTCATCATACGACGCTTCGGGTGTCGTAAATTTTACAAGCTCAACCTTATTGAATTGGTGCTGACGGATGATACCCCGAGTATCTCTTCCGGCTGCACCTGCTTCTGCGCGGAAGCACGGTGTATAAGCTGTATAGTATATCGGCATCTGATCGAGTGAGAGTATCTCATTGGCATGCATATTGGTTACCGGAACCTCAGCCGTTGGCACAAGATAATAATCAAACGGGGTCACTTTAAACAAATCTTCCTCAAATTTCGGTAATTGGCCGGTCCCATACATGGACGTAGCATTTACCATAAATGGTGGCAATGTTTCCATATAACCATGCTTTGTCGTATGTAAATCAAGCATGAAATTTATGATAGCGCGCTCAAGACGTGCGCCTGCACCCTTATACACCGTGAAACGGGCACCGGTTATCTTTGCTCCTCGCTCAAAATCAAGAATATCTAATCCTGTGCCGATATCCCAATGAGGTTTTGGTTCAAAGTCAAATTTTCGGATTTCTCCCCATTTCCTTACTTCTTTGTTATCTGCATCCGTTGTCCCTACTTTAATTGTTTCACGTGGAACATTGGGCAAGATATTCATGATTTTCAGGATTTTATCCTCGATTTCGGCAACTTTACCATCTAACTCCGTTATCCGGTCATTAGCATCACCGACTTCTTTCATTATATCGGCCGTATCTTTTCCTTCGCGCTTCAAAAGTCCAATTTTCTTGGACGATTCATTTCGAAAATTCTTTTTTGCTTCTACCTCGGTTAAAACTAATCTACGTTCTTCATCCCACTTCACGATTTCTCGAATAATTGAAAAATCTGCTCCACGTGTCTGAAGTCTGCGAATGATTTCTTCAGGATTTTCCCTGATCAACTTGATATCGAGCATAATTACCCTCCTTAAAATAAAAAAAGACAACACAAGGGACGATTCTCCGTGTTGCCACCCTTCTTGCAATGTTTCACGTGAAACATTACCTCTTGAACAGATAACGGCTGCTACCGAAAGGACATTACTCCTTCACTCTTGGGTGGATTTCCTGATGGTCGTCACAACTTTCACCAACCGTTGCGTCTCTGAACCCGATTTCTCAGTACTTGTCCCTGTCTTCGTTTATAGGTATATTCTAATGGCGGATGATAGCAATGTCAACATGATTAGATGCCATATTCTCTGAATGCCTCTGACTCTATACCACTAATGACTCTCTCCATTAATTGTGGATGATATTGTCTGATTTTCGCTAATATGCTATCTCCATACATTCTATAACGTAGAATTGCAAGATTTACCAAATCTTGATCATCCTCGGAAATTCTGTTGATTCTTTCAGGATGCCAAAAAATAGTGATGATTCCCTTAGTATCACAATCTACTAAATAATCGTAAACATCCCTGATTCTCTCTACTTCAATCAATTTGCCAGGATTACTGATAGCAACCTGATCTGACCAACAGGATTCAAGTGAATCAAATGATGGATCCTCTGACTGATATACATAAAGTCCTTTGCCTTTAAAAGTCGAGAAAATCCCGCTTTTTACTCTTTCGCAAATAAACAACCGGTCACTTTCAAATTCCTTTCCAACCGAAATAATAAAATCATTGTTTTTACTGATAAAACTAAGGACACTCAAAATCTTGCTGGTGCAACAAGTTAACTCCCTCGTTTCGATTTCCTGAGATTTCAATCCTGCGGCTTCTACCCCGCTTATTGAAGAGCAAAAATAGACCGTTGCCATATATGCGCCTCCGTTACATTGTTATTATTTTCTCACAGCAAACAGACTTATACAATATTGAAAATTTTTGTGTTCAATTAGGTGTGATTAGTGTAAAATAGCATGCATAAACAAGAGTAAGGAATCACTCAATGAAACACCGCGATGGATCACTTTTAATATTTATAGCCGCAGTCATGTGGAGTTTTGGTGGTCTTGCGGCCAAGATTTTGACTTGGAACGCCTTTTCCATTGCTTGCATTCGCGGATTAATAGCATTTGTCGTTATTTTGATATATCGGGGAAGAACACGCATTTCTTTCTCAAAATCAACGATTTTGTCAGCTATATCGCTCACTTTGACCACAACTTTGTTTATGTTGGCCAATAAACTGACCACCTCTGCCAATGCCATCGTTCTTCAATATTCTGCTCCGGTATTTATTTTGTTGTTTTCCTTTGTTTTTCAAAAATATGTTCCATCTCGTAAAGATGTGATTGCGGTTTCCCTTACTTTGTTTGGTATTTCTCTGTTCTTTGTTGACAGACTACAGACAGGCTACTGGTTGGGAGATTTTATAGGCGTTCTTTCAGGAGTAAGCTTTGCGGGTGTATTCTTTGCAAACAGACTTCCCAATGCGAACCCTGTTGACGCATCTTTATTAGGAAATCTGTTTAGTATATTTCTATTACCCTTTTTATTCTTCGACAAAAACTTCCTAACATTCAGCACATTGAACTGGACTGTTATTCTATTGATGGGAACACTTCAGCTTGGGATCCCATATATATTGTTTTCCTTAGGTATAAAAAGAACCTCCGCAGTTAAAAGTTCGGTCATCGCTACCATAGAACCTATTCTTAATCCGATATGGGTATTTATAGCCGTTGGAGAAGTCCCGGGAACACTGTCTCTGTTTGGCGGAGCGATAGTCTTAATTACTATAGCGATATATAACATAACGAAAACGAAAGAAAACTATAATATAAATGGCGAGCCCGCATGAGCTCGCCATATTTTATGCTTTTGGTAAATCTTCTTCTAGACTATCTTCGGAATCCTCAACCGGAATCACTGCAACGGATGATACACTGTGACCTTCCCCTAACTGAATCAATTTGACCCCTTGGGTATTACGCCCATATGTTCCGACATTTCTTAATGATATTCGGATGACGGTTCCTTCATCGGTAACAATCAGTAACTCCTCATTGCCAGAAACCGCACGCATAGACACTAATGGACCGTTTTTCTCAGTGATGTTGATGGTTTTAACTCCTTTTGCACCACGGTTCGTCAATCGGTAATCTTCCAAGGCAGATTTTTTACCGTATCCGCCTTGCGTGACGGCCAGAATGTATTCTCCCTCTTTATCCGTGGTCATCCCGATGACTTCGCTGCCATCAACATTAAAACCACGAACACCGGCTGCATTACGCCCCATCGGACGCACATCATTTTCATTGAATCGAACTGCTTTACCATTGGCTCCTGCGATTATGATCTCATCCTCACCGGTCGTTTGCTTAACCGCAATCAACTCATCGCCATCACGAAGTGAAATCGCAATTTTCCCACTCTGGCGAATCGATTCAAACTCAGAAACAGGGACACGTTTGACCAATCCCTCTTTGGTTGAGAATACAAAGAATGCATTGTCGGAATCCGTGCTAACCGCAGACATTGCCTTAACTTTTTCATCTTTATCCAGATTCAATAGATTTACGACCGGAATTCCCTTAGCAATTCGGCTTGCCTGTGGCACACGATAGCCTTTAATTCGATACACTTTACCAAAGTTGGTGAATAATAACAGGTAATCATGCGTCGACATCGTAATAAACTGATCAACAATATCATCTGAATGCGTTGCCATGCCCTTAACACCCTTACCCCCACGGTTTTGAACATGGAAAGTATCGATTGTTGTGCGCTTGATATAACCGTTCAGCGTCATGGCAATGACAACATCTTCGATCGGAATCAGATCTTCATCTTGCATATCAAGATCGGCCTCAATAACTTCTGTTCGACGCAAATCCTTGAATCGACCTTTAACTTCAATCAATTCATCTTTGATAATAGCCATGATACGCCAGTGATTTGCCAGAATATCCTCAAAATCAGCGATAGCAGACATCAATTGTGCATACTCTTCTTCAATCTTCGAACGTTCTAGTCCCGTCAAACGGCGCAAGCGCATATCCAAAATCGCTTTTGCCTGTATTTCAGTTAGTCCGAAACGTTCAATCAATGAGTACATTGCTGTTGAATCATCTTTCGATGATCGAATGATTGCGATGACCTCATCAATAAAATCTAGTGCAATACGAAGACCTTCAAGAATATGAGCACGATCCTTGGCACGGTTTAAATCATAATTTGTTCTTCTAACGACAACATCTACTTGATGATCGATATAATGATTCAATACTTCCTTAATTGACAGCTGTTTTGGGGCATTATCGACCAATGCCAGCATATTTACCCCAAAAGTTGTCTGTAATGCAGTCATCCGATACAATTGATTTAAAATAACTTCACTTTGCACATCTCTTCGTAATTCAATAACGACACGGATTCCATCACGATTTGATTCATCACGCAGATCCGTTATACCTTCAATCAGCTTATCCCTGACCAGCTGAGCGATTTTTTCGAC
>JANJWY010000169.1 GCA_024709285.1 Erysipelotrichaceae bacterium | reverse complement strand
AGTCGTTTCGGTAATAGCAATGTATGCAATCCAAGTCCAAGCTGTTCATCAACAATGATTGGTAATTTCAAATCGATGATCGAATTGGAGTTTGTCGACCAGTAAAAGACGACCTTGAATTGAAGACCTTTGGACTGATGGATCGTCATGACTTTTACTAAATCATCCTCACTGTTGACCGGTATGGCCTCTGAACTTTTCTCACTTGAAATTTTATCAATCAGAGATACAAATCCGTAAATGCCACCGATACCATTTTCATCAAAATGGATGGCTTTATCGAGAAGAAGATCCAGATTTGTTTTTTCCTGATGATTACAGTAATCATCATAAAAGTCATTGAGCAAGTAGATTTTATTCAGTGAATCAACGATGTTCAAATATTGAAATTCATCAGTCAACGTTGTAAGAGTAATATAAATATTCGGATGTAGTTGCTCTACTGAGGACATCCAGTTTTTCTTGGTTCGATTGAGTATAGCGAGTTGAGCTCCTTCATCTGCGCTTAAGTTAAAGAACGGGGAAAACAAGATGCCTAACAATGCAACTTCATTGGCTGGTTGTGTGATCCAACGATATATATTCATGACTTGCGATATGGCCGGTGATTGGTAGAATCCACTCTTACTGTCAATGAAGCAGGGAGTATTGGCCTCTTCAAATGCGGCTTTTAAGTCTTCTTTTAATGCATGAGAACGAACCAGTACGACCATATCCCGATAGGCAACATTTTCCTTAATGTGCAATTCATGCATACGATTGGCGATGAAATTAGCGCGGAGCACTTTATCATTGGGATTTCCATCGATTTTCTCTTCTTTATAACCTTCCTCAATTACTTCATCACCATTTTCATCATCATATTCTAAACTCTCGACATCATTTTCATCATCAAGTTGTAATATATCGATTTCTACCGGATGACCGTCTTCAAACTGAGATTTCTTTCCCGGAGTGACATGATCCTGTTGCTGATAAATGTCCTCAAAGTAATCGATGTTCATCAAAATATTGAAAAGCTGATTATTAAATTCGACGATGGGTTGTTTTGAACGATAATTATGTTCGAGTGTCAGTTGTTTGATGTGTTCTTTTGTGGCTAACTGACGCATCAACCCCGGTTTTGCACCGCGGAACTTATAAATGGATTGCTTAACATCTCCAACCCTGAATATGTTATTACCTTTTGAGACACGAGATATGATTGCGTCTTGAAGATGGTTGGTATCCTGAAATTCGTCAACCATGATTTCATCAAACAACTGTTGATAATTGATATAGATTTTATGCTGCTCGTTAAAAAGTATGTCAAAGGCATATCGCTCCATATCGTCAAAGTCGATGCATTGCTTCTCCTTCTTTTTGAGATTATATCGCTCATTGTAGTCCAATGCCATTTCAAGTAAGAGTTCGACCAAGGGGTACTGATCACTCAGCTGTTGGAGATATTCCGCTTCACTTAGAAAAAGATTGACCTTGGCTTTGATTGTGTCGTTCAGTTTTTTTCTTAACTTATTGTAATCTTCCTGCGATTTGATCGTTGATAGAGGATTGGATGCCATCATGACCAAGGCATGTGTAAACGGATCAAGATCTTGGTTGCCAAGGGACTGAAACAGTTGTTCGATCCATTGATAAATCAAAGATGCTTCGGCGATGGACTTTTCGTTGGACAAAGCGTTAGCCTCTTCAAGAACAGAAGCTGCGAGAGTTCTCAACTGCTGGGCATGCAGAGTCATCATTTCCCAAAAGGCTTTCTGAATCGACTCAGGAAGTTCTCTCAGCTTCTTTCGCTTGTCATATAAAGATAACACCTGACTAGCCCAATGCTGAGGATCTTTTTGCTGAGACAAAACAGCGCTGATCTTCAAAATTGCGGATCTGAAATCAGAAAACTCTTCGCTTCTTGAACTGAAATGTTGTGAAGCCATGATAAAACGGGAAGTATCGGACTGGTGAATCTGATACTTAAAAGTCAGGTCAAGGCATTCCTTTTGATATACAGCTTTGGTAGCTTCATCAAGAATATTGTTCACTTGTTTTGGATTCAGATGTACGACATAACCATAATTTTTGACTACGGTCAGACAGAAGGAGTGTATCGTAGAAATGTTCGCAGTTTGTAAGAAAATCAACTGCTCTTCAAGAAACGGGTCAGGTGTTTCGGATAATTTCCGGTGCATTTCTGCTTGCAAACGATGCTTCATTTCTGCGGCAGCAGCTTCTGTAAAAGTCAATGCCAGTATACGTGATACCGGAACTTTATCTGCGATGATACGCTTGATCAGCCGATCGATCAGTACCGTGGTTTTTCCGGCTCCGGCAGAAGCACTCACCAATATATCCTGATTGACCGTAGAAACTGCAGCATTCTGTGATGGTGTTCTCATGCTTCTTCCCCCTTGCCCATACTGATTTCAATATCGCTTATTACCAAGGGATCTTCGACTTTCCCCTTATACCAACAGATTGATGCATAATCGCAATAGGTACACGCACTTTCTGTCGGTCGCCGTTGAACGCTCCCATTCGACAACTCACTGACCAAATAGGAGTATATCTCTGTAAACAGTTCTTCGATCTTCGTCAAATCAAACATATACAGACTTCCGACTTTGTTATCATTGTTTAATCCCATAACAAAGGATTTTGATTTGAACATTTCAGCTTTATCAACCACAAACCAGCCGGTCAGTTTATGCTTTTTGATAATCAGTTCATCATATTGGTCAGCATCAACATCGATTACTTCCTTTTTGATGATCTTATATCGAGGCACACTGACATCGAGGTTTCGCATAGATAAGTAAAATGCCCCCACCGGAGTCTTTTGGAAGAGTTTTGAGGTAATGATCAGATAGGTAAGCAATTGAAGCTGAAGACCGCCGAGCACTTTATCCTTTTTCAGTCGTTTGGCACTGCTTTTATAATCAACGACCCGATAGGTCGTCGGTGTCATGTCGATGCGATCAATAATGCCTTTAAGAGCAATGGATATCTCATTATGCGTCGGCCAGGTATAAGAAAATTTGTATTCCTGATGCTCTATTTTAAAATCTGTATCTTCTTCCATCGGATTCAAACGATCAAAGGTCACCAAAAGGTTTTCCAGCATTCTTGCCTGGACGACATCCCACTGTTTGATTGATTTCGGGTATAGTAAATGCAAATCCTTGAAACAGGCATCAAGCATCTCACTAAGCTCTTCTTTGCTTGTTTTCGGATACCCTTTCGGACTGATCTTTGCCAGATTTTCGAAAACAGCATGTTGAATCGTTCCGACAAAAGCTGAATTTAATTCAAAGGATTGAAGTTTATTCAGGTTGAGACCGTATTGAAAGTAATATTGATATGGACACTGGAAGAAACGTTCAAAAGTTGAGACGGAACCGCCAAGGGTATTCTGATTGAAAAACAGTGACTGAGATAAAGAAGGCTCAAGCTGATATGTCCTTGAAACGGATTTTCCGTGATGAATCAGAGGCCACGACGAACATTTTACTCCTTGCTCTTTCGCCAAAACTTCAACCTGATAAGCGGATGAGATGGATTTTCCCTCATAATTTCCGGAAGCATAAGAACAAATGAGATTTCTGAAACGCGTAAAAATGCTTTCCACATACTCCATATGATTATTGAGTCGTTGTTTGAGTGTAGGAAGAGGTGTTTTTGTGTAATACTCCTCGTCGAACAGTCCGGTTTTTGGT
>JANJWY010000138.1 GCA_024709285.1 Erysipelotrichaceae bacterium | reverse complement strand
TAACTTCATTTAAAAAATCTATATACCGGTTTTCACCCTTGATCCACGGGAAATGCCGTTGAATCGAATACTCCGCCAATACTTTCAACGTGGATACTCCACCTTGAGCAATGGCATACTGAAATGTGCCTACACGGATATGACTTTGAGCGATGCGGGTCAAGACGGCTCCCTCAAGAATCGTTTGTCTTCGGACTTTCTGATTGGTCAGCACCACCGCAAGACTTCGCGTTGTTGGTATGCCCAGGGATGCCATAGCCTCACTGATCAGATATTCCCTCAGCATCGGACCCAAAGTCGCAAGTCCATCACCGCCCCGTGAATATGGAGTAGGACCGGACCCTTTCAACTGAATGTCCCACCGTCTGTGATCGGGTGTCATGTGTTCGCCCAACAGTAAAGCCCGGCCATCCCCGAGAAAGTTAAAACGGCCAAACTGATGTCCGCCATATGCCTGAGCCAGTGAGACTGAACCTGGCAGACGGATGTTCCCGCTGAAAACCGCAGCTTTTTCTGAATCCGAAATCTGTGAGAAATCCAGTCCTAAAAACGTTGCCAAGGGCTCGTTAAATACCACCAGCTCCGGATTGTTTACCTTTGTGGGCTCCATAACGGTATACATCTCCTTGGGTATCTGGGTATAGCTGTTTTCTATTTGAAATCCGATACTGGCAATGTTGATCTTCTTGTTAAACATAATTTACCTCTACAGTTATGATAACATAATCACCTGATAACTCATGATTGTTGACTGAAAGTGTACTAAATACATTAATCTAAGAATTAATTCTATTCCAGACCGCATTCCTTCAACAAACAAAAACCCGGCAGTTAACCGGGTTTACAATAATCATAAAATCAAATTCGCAAGTTTCGTGTATCCAAGAAACTCCTCTTCTGTCATACCATTTTCTCCAAGAACTCTTGGGTTTTTGACTCCTTTAACCTCATCCGCATGGTAGTCAGAACCACCAGTGAAAACTAATGGCAAGTGTCCGAATTGGTTCAATAATTCTTTCTTAATCTCATCCTTACTTAATGTCCCGGTATAACTGGTTTTGTCATATGAATATCTGATTTCCAATCCATCAAGACCTGCATCTATCAGCTTTCGAATGTACTTTTCCCTTGTAATATTACGGTTGTTTAGTACCATCGTCTCATCAATCAGGTACGGATGAGCAAGAATGACGATTCCACCCAATTGATGTACTTCTCGAATGATATCGATTGGATCCGGTTTCTCTCTTTCTATACTCAACTCAGAATTTTCCTTGACAAAAATCTTTGCGTCTTTCCAACTTCTGGTATATCCTCTGTCAGCCATTTCCTCGAAAATATGCTTTTTCTGAATCTCTGACTCAAGAATACCTCTCTTTTTAATGATTTCATCAAAATTCAACTCAATATCGAACAGCGTTAGTTTTTCGATAAGTTTACGATATGCCCCTATCTTGCTTTTAGTGGTAAAAGTCTCGAGGTTGGTGAAGAACTCATTATCCCAATCACATCCAAAGCAAAGCAAGTGGACATCCTCAACTTCTGTTTGACACGAAATCTCAATTCCCGGTATGATATGTAAACCGTACGTCTGGTAGGCGTGTGAATAGTGAATATCTTTATTCTCCTTATGAAACAATAATGGTGGGCGAATATCATGATCTGTAATCGCTATAATTTTAAGTCCTATACTCTTCGCTTTATCAATGAGCTCTTCAGGTGTTATATTGCCATCTGAACGAACTGTATGACAATGCAAATCTACAGGAAATCTCCCGTTTTCCATTTTTATTCCTTCCTCGAAGAAAATGTCAAAATGCTGGATTTTACAACATTCACTATCCTGTTGGTCAATTCTTTATCTAATTCCAACGGGTTCTGTACCGAATGATTTTCCACGAAGAATCCCATATAGGCATCTTTAATGTTTGTCGAAATATTGATTTTACTCACGCCGGAATCCACAAATTTCTTGTATGTCTGTAAAGATAAACCACTACCGCCATGAATGACTAAAGGACAATCTAATTCTGATGTTATCCGATCAATCAACTTATAGTTTATCTCGGGAACTCCTTTATAAATCCCATGAGCCGTACCTACAGATGGAGCAATGGAATCGACTCCGGTTTCAACAATAAACTTCTGAATGTCTTCAAACTTTGCCAAAGATTCATCATCAGAAATGATTTCTTCTTCAATGCCTTTTATTACTCCAACTTCTCCCTCAACGAAAGCACCTTTATTGTGAGCGTATTTAACAATTCTTCTAGTAATTTCTATATTCTGTTCCAATGGATAATGTGAGCCATCAAACATAATACAAGTCCAACCAGCATCAATACACTCATATGCAAAGCTTTCATCTGTACAGTGATCAAGATTTATTACAATATTTGCAGATGAGTTTTCACATAAAGGTTTTAACCATCGCATTGTTTCATTTATCCCGTAGTATTTAACCGTACCCATAGATGTTTGAATAATGACAGGCGCATTGAGGCTCTCTGCTGCCCTTACTACCGCCAGTGCTGTCAGATGATTAAATATATTAAAAGCACCAACACTGTACCTACCCTTTTTTGCGTCATTGAACATTTCGTTCATATTCGTTATTGGCATAGAATCTCCTCCTAAATAGGTTGAATAGAAATATCACATTTCAGAAACAAAAAAACAACATCCGATTCAAGAATATATTAGAATACAATATGATCATTTCTTGTTATTGATTGTTATACTCGAACTTCATTTTCATTTTGTCGCCCCTGAACAAAATTTTCGAATATTCAAAAGCTACCCCACTGCTTGAATAAATCACATCTTCCAATAGTAATAATGGATGAGAATTGTGTACTCCTAATAATGCTGCCTCGTACGAATCTCCAATTGTTGATTCTAATGTTTCAACGACACGCGCTCGGTTAAGACCATAATCGCGTGACAAAATCACACACAACTGTTCATTGACCAATTGCTCCTCGTCAATATTTGCTACAATAACTTTGGGAATATATGACCTATGCAGGCTAAACGGCAGATCATTAACAAATCGAACTCGTTCAATAAAAATTACATCTTCATTTTCAGGATTCAGGCTGAGTTTTTTACGAATATTTGAATTGGCATGAATTGTTCCAATTTGAACGACTTTCGTAGTCGTATTAAATCCAAGAGTTTCTAATTGTTCACGAATTCCGATGTAAGAAACATTCGATGTAATGATTTTTTGTGCCGATACATAAGTCCCTTTACCTTGAATACGATATAAAACCCCGTCATTAACAAACTTTGTTAAGACAGCTCTGACAGTTACTCTACTGACACCATATTGCTTACTCAAGTCATGCTCAGATGGAATTCTTTCGTTTTCGTTCCAAACTCCGGATTCAATGTTCTCTTTTAAAATCAGTTCAAGTTGATGGTAAAGAGGTACCGGATTATCTCTGTTTAGCATTATTACACCACATTTCTTGTTTACTTACTTATAAATTATACTTTATTCACAACAAGTGTCAAGAATCGAGTTCTATACAGAGAAATCCAACAATGTAAACCGGGCAGGCTACATTGTTGGATGACTCATAGGCATTTACAAGCTAGAAAGTTTATTGAATACTCCGTCATTGATCAAGGATTGATACAATGAACGATATACTTGGTACACTTCATTATACTTATCAACATTTTCCTTTATCGGTTTAAGTGTATAAGCAACTTCAACCATATTTGCTACAGCATCTGAAGGATTCTCATAAATACCCACTCCGATAGCTCCTAGAATTGCTGCGCCTATGATTGTGGCATCCGGGACTTTCAGAACCTTAATCTCAGCATCAAACATATCCGCAATTATTTGTCTCCATGCGGGCGACTTTGTTGCCCCTCCGGTAATGGTTAACGAACGAATCGTTACATCCGACGTTTTCATTGCTTCATACATGTCTTTTGCCTCAAGAGTGATACCTTCCATTACAGCTCGAATCAAATCGCTCTTGGTATTCGAGAATTTCAAACCGGCAAACACACCCTTTGTCTCCGGATTCCAGGTAGGATATCCTGCACCTGTCAAGTATGGCAGGAACACAACTCCATTAGATCCTGGTTTACTTGCTTCGACATGTTTTTCCATCAATACATATGGATCAACTCCGGTTTTGCTTCCTTCTTCAACCTCAACTTCAGCCAACACATCTCTGATCCATCGATAACTGCTGGCTGCTCCTAATTGGATACCCTCTAATTCAAACAGACCAAGTGCTCCTGAAGAAGGTGCCATCAAACCAGGACTCTTTCTCAAATCCAAAGTTTTGGAACCTACTACGAGTAATCCTGCTGTGCCTAATGTCAACGAGGCAAATCCATCTTCTATCACACCTGCACCAAGAGCAGCACACTGTTGGTCACCTGTACCGGTTACAATCGGCGTACCGACTGGCAGACCTGTCAATTTTGCAATATCCTCTTTAACTTCACCAACTTTTACGGAAGGATTCACAAGTTTAGGAAGTTTACGTTTATCGATACCTAAAGCATCAAGAATCCGATCAGACCATTCTAACTTATAAACATCAACCATTCCGCTGCAACATGCATTGGTCACTTCCGTGAAGAAATCGTCTGCACCAAAACGATACATAATATAATCCGGCATCATGACAATATACTTAGCCTTATTGTAAGTTTCCGGATCATTTTTCATAACCCAATAGACTTTTTCAACCGAGAACGTCGGTGTTACCGGCATACCCGAAATGGCATACAGTTCACCTGCATCTATTTTACTGGTAATTTCACCAATAACAGAAGCTGCCCTGTTGTCTTGCCATCCATACAAACGATTATTCAGCATGTTGCCTTTATCATCAACAAATCCAAAGGTTGCTCTTTGAGTTGAAAATGCTACACAAGCGATACTGTCCGCTGGCACATTAGCTTTTTCAATAGCAGTTTTACATGCTTTAAATGTCATTTCTGTGAGATGCTCCGCATCTTGCTCAACCCAATTCGGATGGGGATACAAGCATCCATACTCACCATATCCTGCGCCTAATACATCACCTTTGTCCGATAAGACCATTGCTTTGGTCCCGGTAGTGCCAACATCAATAGCAACGATGTACTTACTCATTCTATACCTCCTATTTTATTAAACCAATTTCCTTCATCATCTCAAACCCATCGATAATTTCAGGAGCAGATCGTGTTCCGATTAACTCAGCACCAGCCATAATGAACACATAGGCATTTTGGGGACGTGGAAATTTTACACCGGAAACTTTCAACTTTACATTTGAACCTTCCAATGTATTTTTCATTACCAAAAACTGCTGCATTGTCGGTCCTTCAAACTGACCAGTCGATGTCTTTGCATAATCAATTCCAACTTCTTTGATGATCTCACAAACTTTTCTGATTTCATCATCTTTAAGATAACAAACTTCAAGAATAACCTTAGTGATAACACCTTTTGCTGCTTTTTTAAATGCCTCAATCTCAGCTCTTGTGATATCATACCGTTTTGCTTTAATGGCTCCGATATTAACTACCATGTCCAGTACCGTACAACCTGCTTTCACGGCATATTCCGTTTCAGCTACCTTTAATTCTACAGGTGACATACCAAAAGGAAAATCTATTCCCGAACCAATCAGAATGTCCGTCCCTGCCAATTCTTCTTTTACGATCGGCGTCCAATACGGAGATGCTGAATAGAAAGCTGCACAATTATATTGAATTGCTTCCTTACAACCGGAACGAATTTCTTCTTCAGTTGTCTGTTTCGGCAAAACCGAATGATCAAACAACTTCCCTAATTCTTTCTTTGAAATTTTCGATAAATCAATCATGTAGATACCTCCTGATCTTATTATTTAT
>JANJWY010000115.1 GCA_024709285.1 Erysipelotrichaceae bacterium | reverse complement strand
TTCGCTTTGGGTTTGTTCAAAGAATATTTTGGGCGGATTGATCTCAACGATTTCTCCGTTATCCATGTAAATAATCAAATCTGATACTTCTTTGGCAAAATTCATTTCATGAGTGACAACGATGATCATCATCCCTGAGTTCGTTAAATTTCTCATGACTTTCAGAACTTCGACGGTCATCTCCGGATCCAGAGCACTCGTCGGCTCATCGAAGAGAATAACGCTGGGCTCCATAGCCAAAGCTCGGGCAATGGCAACGCGTTGCTTCTCACCTCCGGACAATTGGTGAGGATAGTGAGTTGCCCGATGATCACAACCTACTTCTTTAAGCTTATCCAATGCAATCACTTTCGCATCCGCTTCACTCATTTTCTTTACCTTCATCAAAGCAAAGGTAATGTTATCGGTTGCATTCATATGGGCAAACAGATTGAACGATTGAAATACCATGCCGATTTTCTGACGCAATTTCGGCAATGTCTTTTCGTTATGTACGATATCGGTACCGTCAATGACGATGTTTCCGGATGTTGGTTTTTCTAATCCGTTAAGACATCTCAGCAGTGTGCTTTTACCGCTGCCAGAGGATCCGATGATGGCATACGTCTTACCGTCTTCAAACTCAATATTGATGTTTTTCAGGACTTCAGTCTGATCAAATTGTTTAAACAGGTTTTCTACTTTAATCATACTTTAACCTCTTCTCGACATACTTTCCTGCAGTGGAGAGCATTTTGTTCATAATGTAATACGTGATACCGACGACCAGCAACGGCTCAAAATATCGAAATGTCGTTCCAGTGATGATGGTTGCACGTCTCATAAGTTCAGAAACTCCGATGATCGAAGCAATCGATGTTTCTTTTGTCAGCGTAATGAATTCATTGACAATGGCCGGCAGAACATTTCGAATGGCCTGTGGAATGATGATATGCAACATATAGTCAGAGGACTTAACACCCAACGCTTTCGCAGCTTCAATTTGCCCTTTGTCAATGGACTCAATCCCAGCCCGCAATATTTCAGCAAGGTAAGCGGATGAGTTGATGATAAATATCACACTGGCTGAAAACATCGCTGTCGGAACAAAACTGATTCCCAAAAAAGCTTTAACCATTTGCGGAATCCCATAATGGAAGAATGCCAACTGAAATACCAGTGGAGTTCCCCGGAAGAAATCAATGATCCCGCGAACCGTATAACCAAGAATGTTTTTCTTCCGGCTGGTCAGTCCGAAGATAAACCCAAGCATGGATCCGCCAACGGCTCCGACCAATGCGAGCTGAATGGTAATCAATACCCCTTGGATGATAAATGGGATGTATTCGTAAATTTTAGTAAAATCGATCATCGTCGCCCTCCAATAAAAAAACGTCCTTATATCAAATATAAGGACGTGTTAACGCGGTACCACCTTAATTCATAAAGGAATCCCTTTATGCACTCAAATCGTTAACGCCGATATACGGGAACTACCTCAAATTTCGATAGTCCGGCTCCAAAGCACGTTCACACTTTCTTCAGCTTGTCTTTCACCAATCCACAAGTCGCTGGGTTGAAGAGTGAGTGTTACTACTCTTTTTCATTGCTATGAGGGTTATTATACATTCAAAAATATGAAAATCAATAGTTTTATACAAAATTTTCATAAATATTCATGAAAATATGTAAACTTCATGTCATTTTCGCAAGAAATCCGTATTTTTGAATGTAAAGAATCAGATATTTTTGGTTTTTTGAATTTTAATTCAAAAAAAGCATCCTTTCAGATGCAATTGTACATATGCGTTATAAACTGTCTTTCAAATCAAAATACTCTCGGGTTATCTGATAATCATGCAACATCTGCTCGATCAATCTCTGAACGCTTTCAAATTTCATTTCATCACGGATTCGATGTAAAAAGAATAAGGTGATTTTCTGACCGTATAGAATATCATTGAAATCAAGCAAATAGGCTTCAACCGAAATTTCATTTCTTGTATTGAAAGTCGGATTGTGACCGATATTGATCATTGCTTTGAAACGGCCTTGAGGAACTTCGGCTTCACCGATATAAACTCCGATTTTAGGCAAAATATATTCGGGCGGATAATCCAGATTTGCGGTTGGAAAGCCGATCTCCCTGCCCTTGTGACGACCTCCGACAACGATTCCGGAAAGTGAGTACGGTCTGTCCAATAATCTGGCGGCTGTCTCCATATCTCCTTCTGTAATCGCCTCGCTGATACGCGTGCTGCTGATTTTTTTATCATGATCACTGATCTGATCAATTTCGATGGCATCAAAACAGTGTTGTCCATGTTCTTTAAGGAATTTGCCGTCACCAGCTCCGCGGTAGCCAAAGCGAAAATCATAACCAAAAATGAGTGCATCAATCGGTAACTGGCATAATATACCTTCAAGGAACAGTTCAGGGGTACATTCGGAAAGTTCTCTGGTAAAGTTCAAAATGATCCAGACATCGATACCTAAGCCTTCAACCAGATCCATTCTGTCTTTCATCGTCGTCAAATGTTCAACCTTTTTGATATTTTTTATAACCACCCAAGGATCCGGGTGGAAAGTGATCATTGCACTCTTAATGCCTCTGTTTTTCGCCTGTAAAATCGTCTCTTCGATTAATTGCCTGTGACCCAGATGAATACCATCAAAATAGCCGATGCATGCGGCTAGACGTGACTCAATATGCGGTACATGATTAATATCGACTACGAATTTTTCCATTACCATAACCCTCTTTCACTTCGATACAAGTTATCTTCTTTCTTATAGAATGCCAACGGTTCATTGTTAAACACAAACAATATTCTATCATCTTGATAAGGAAGGTCAACCTTTTTACCATGATAAATAAAAGTCGGGTCCTCAACAGTGATCTGACGATATTTTTTGAGTGCAAACAGTGGATCAATAAACATTATTTTGGCATCATTCAGAACTTCATCCAGTTCCATGGTCTGATTGATTGAGATGTCCTCAACAGCTAAACGCTGTAATCCGCTGAGTGTTGCTACGGTATTTAGTCGGATTCCGATGTCTTCACAAATCGTCCGAATATATGTACCAGCCGAAACTTCAATCGTAAACACTAGTTCATTTTCTCTGATCCCATCAAGTCTGATCGTAAAAACTTCAATGGGACGTAATGGAACTTCCACGACCTGATTCTTTCTTGCATATTCATAGAGTTTTTTTCCATCAATTTTTACAGCTGAAATCATCGGTGGAAGTTGCATGCTTTTTCCCACAAGAGAATCTAAAATCTCGATGATTTGCTCTTTACTGAATTCCGGTACAGGTGATCTCTCAATGACTTCACCCCAAATATCACCGGTATTGGTTTTTACTCCCAGTCTGCATACAGCCTGATAAGTCTTTTTTGCATGCGTCAAATACTGGACAAGTTTAGTTGACTTACCCAATGTAATGATCATGACACCGGTTGCCATCGGGTCTAATGTTCCAGTATGGCCGACTTTGCAATGAAACTTTCTTCGAAGCTGTGCACAGACATCAAAAGAAGTCATATTTGCCGGTTTGTTGATGCATAAAATTCCGTCCATTTTGCCACCGCATTTCTTAGTTATTATATCAAATCATGCTATAATGTTAAAGCAAAAGAAACGAGTGGTATTATGCGCAAAGTTTTGGGATGTATTCGCAAAGCAGATAAAGATTTCAACTTAATCGAAGAGAACGATAAAATCGCCGTCGGTATATCCGGCGGAAAAGACTCAATCGTTCTGTTATATGGTCTTCATTTGTATAAGAAACTCAGTCAAAAGAAATTTGATATTTTGGCTATTCATCTGAAATTAGGCTTTGAAGGCATGGATATGACACCCATTGAGAAGTGGTGTGCAGATTTAGGTATTGATTTGGTCCAAGTGAATACGGATGTTTATAAAATACTGAAAATACAGGCAAATGCCGATGGACGTCTTCCCTGCTCGTTATGCTCAAAATTTAAGAAAGGTCATGTCATCGATGAAGCGTTGAAACATGGCTGCAATAAGATTGCATTTGCCCATCATGGTGATGATGCTGTCGAAACTCTTTTTCTTAATATGATATATGGCGGAAGAATCGCAACTTTTCGCCCTAAGATGTATCTGACGCGCAAGAAAGTCACATTCATCCGACCACTGCTCTATGTTTTTGAGAATGATATTCGCTGTGCCGTCGAGAATGACAATCTTCCGGTGGTCACATCGACATGTCCCATGGATAAACACACTCAACGAGAAGAAATCAAACAAATGCTCAATCAGATGTATAAAATGTATCCTACAGCCCGGGATAACTTTATGACCATGCTTTCAAACAAAGAACAGCTGGATTTGTGGGAAAAAGAGGAAGAAAAACCTGTTGACAATTCAAACTTATTTTAGTATAGTTTACGGGAATAAAAAAGATTAGAGGTAGCGGTGCAGATGAGTAGCTGAAGGAGCCGGCAGGCGAAGATTTCAGTGAAAGGCAATCACCGCCGAACAAGTTGGCAAGGCAAGGCCGCTTGTGGGGTTTCAGGAAATACCTGCAACACTCCTTCAGTTACTGAAGTGGCGCTACAATACCTGTTTGTTATTAGGTCGTGTGGTCAGCACGATCTTTTTTATAACTCACACACCAAGGAGGAAAATATGAGAAAGATTATTGCAACATTAAGTTTAGTTACACTCTTGCTGGCAGGTTGTGCGCCGGCTTCCAATGATGATTCAATTATTGTCGGTTTAGAATGTAATTACGCGCCGTTTAACTGGACTCAGATTGAAAGCGCGGCACCTGCCGTAAAAATCGAAGGTGATGCTGCTTACTGTGATGGTTATGACATTACAATCGCTCAGGCAATCGCTGATGGTCTTGATAAGACTTTGGTCGTCAAGAAAATTGCATGGGAAGGTTTAGAACCGGCTCTTAACTCCAATGAAATCGATATGATCGTTGCCGGGATGACGGACACTGCTGAAAGACGTGAAAGTGTCAGCTTCTCGACACCTTATTATGCTTCTGATATGGTGTTAATCGTTCGCAAAGATTCTGCTTATGCCAGTGCGAAATCATTGGCTGATTTCAGTGGAGCAAAAGTCATTGCTCAGCTAAGCACATTTCATGATGATATCGTAGATCAGATTCCCAGTGTCATTCACATGACGCCGCTATCATCCTTCCCGCTGCTCGTCAACTCGGTCAGTACGAAAGATGCGGATGCCATGGTTTCTGAACGTCCGGTAGCAATTTCAATCGTTGCCACCAACAGCGATTTAATCATCGTTTCATTTGAAGAAGGATTAGGTTTTGCCACTTCCTTTGAAGATACGACCGTTTCCGTTGCCGTGCGTAAAGCAGATACTGAATTGTTAGCTTCCATCAACACGATTCTTGCCGGTATTTCCGATGATACCCGCAATCAGTGGATGGCGGATGCATTGGCCCGTCAACCGGAAGGTAACTAGTGTTTTTTCTTGGAAGTAAAATACCCGCCGACTTACTCGGCGGGTCTTGGTACATTTATCAGCGCTATGCTCCTCTTTTTTGGGCAGGAGCAAGAACAACGTTATTAATTTCATTAAGCGCTACAATCATCGGATTAATCATTGGTTTAGTCGTTGCCAGCATTCGCAACGTTAAATTCACACCCAAAGACTCATTATTTTCAAAATTATTCAAGAAGTTTATGCACTTGTTGGCAACCATATATATCGAAGTATTCCGTGGCACACCGATGATGGTACAAGCCGTATTCCTTTACCACGGATTAAGACAGTATATTATGTGGAGTCCGATTCAAGCCGGCATATTCATTGTCTCAATCAATACCGGAGCTTATATGGCGGAAATCATCCGTGCCGGCATTCAATCCATTGATGACGGTCAATACGAAGCAGCACGTTCCATTGGTATGAATAACACACAGGCCATGATCAAAATCATCCTGCCACAAGCGATACGCAATGCCTTCCCTGCCATTGGCAATGAATTTGTCGTTAACATTAAAGACACATCCGTGCTTAATGTCATCAGTGTAACCGAATTGTTTTTCCAATCAAACTCCGTAGCCGGTATCGTCTTTCGTTATCGCGACACTTTCCTGGTCACCGCAGTGATTTACCTGTTTTTGACATTTACGACGACACAGATTTTGCGAGCCATTGAGAGAAAACTCGATTCGCCCAAAGGTTTTGGTGGTGCATCCCAATCCATGCCCGGGAATTTTCCATCTCTTAAGCGAAAGGAGCAAAAAGCATGAGTCTGATTGAAATTAAAAATCTGAACAAGTCTTTTGGTTCCAATTTGGTACTCAAGGATATCAATCTCACAGTCGAAGAGAAGCAGGTCGTCTGTCTGATCGGTTCTTCCGGATCTGGTAAAAGCACCCTTTTGCGTTGTATTAATCTGCTGGAAACCCCCAATGGCGGTGAAATCATCGTTGACGGTCAAAATATCATGACCGCTGATTTTGATATTAATAAGTATCGTTCACATGTCGGAATGATCTTTCAGTCATTTAATCTTTTTAGCCACATGAATGCAATTCAAAACTGCATGGTCGGTCAGACTGAAGTTCTGAAACGTTCGAAATCGGAAGCTAAGTCTGTTTCATTGAAGTATCTTGAGAAAGTCGGAATGCTAGATTTTGCTAATCAGTCGGTTAAAAGTCTTTCCGGCGGCCAGAAACAACGTGTTGCGATTGCCCGCGCCTTGTGCATGGAACCACGCATACTTCTGCTAGATGAACCGACCAGCGCCCTTGATCCTGAGATGGTGGGTGAAGTTCTTGAAGTCATCAAACAGCTCGCAAAAGAAGGATTGACCATGCTGATCGTCACTCATGAAATGTCCTTCGCCAATGATGTTGCTGATACAGTGGTTTTCATGGATCAGGGCGTCGTTTGTGAATATGGTTCACCTAAAGAAATGTTTTCAAATCCAAAGCACTTGCGAACGAAAGAGTTTCTGGCCCGCATCTTACGATAATTTGTATGTTATGATATGATATCCTTCGAGGATAAATTTATGAAATTCAAACGGATCTATGTCGAAATCACGAATCAATGCAATCTGACCTGCGATTTTTGTGCCGCAAGCAAACGGAACAAGCGCAGTATGTCGACTGAAGAATTCGAAATGATTTGCGAACAGATCCGTTTTTTAACGGATTACATTTATTTGCATGTGCAAGGAGAGCCGCTTCTACACTCTCAAGTAGATGAAATACTCGAAATTGCGCACTCAAAACAGTTAAAAGTACAGCTGGTTACCAATGGCACATTGCTTAATGAGAAAAAGGAAACTCTGCATAACGCACCAGCCATTCGTCAGATATCGATTTCACTTCAATCCATGCAGACAATTAGCTATCTTGAAAATGAGAATAACAGAAACAGACTGTTTGAAAATCTTGTGCAACTGTCAACGGCCGGTAAATTCATACAATTGCGACTCTGGAATTTCAGTGATCAAGTGTTCACTAATGGAATAAACAGTTGTTTATCATATTTTGGAATCAATAAAGAAGACTTACAGGTAGAGAAGAAACGCTATTTCACTCGATTCAATAACATATATTTCTCATTAGACACTCAGTTTCAATGGCCGAGTGATCCATCTGATAAAAGTATGATTGGATCTTGTTATGGAACAAGATCGATGTTAGGAATCTTAAGTGATGGTACATTAGTACCTTGTTGTTTGGATCATGAGGGTACAATATCACTGGGAAATGTGTTTGAAACACCTATAAAAGATATAATTCAAACACAGCGGTTTATAAATATTCAGACAGGGTTTAAAAATAATCGTATCATCGAACCTTTTTGTCAGCATTGCCAATACAGGCAGCGTTTTGACAAGTGAATTCATTCAAAAACCAGCGTTATACTGGTTTGTTTGTTATTCTTCTTTATTGGTTTCTCTGGCTAAATACAATAATGAGAATCCGATAAGCAGAAGTGATGCTGCTAGTAAAACCTGATTGAACAGATTGTCAGAAGTGTTTGGAAGTTCATTTGCATCGTCTGTAGAGACACAGAGTTGATTGGATACGGTATTGTTATCCAATGTAACTGCACCAGTCATCGCCAGTACTTGTCCGGTTACTTTAGCACCGTTATTCAGTGTGATTGATTCAGAAGCATATAT
>JANJWY010000086.1 GCA_024709285.1 Erysipelotrichaceae bacterium | reverse complement strand
CCCTTCGATCCATTCCCATTTATCCTGCTGAACTTGGTCTTGTCTTGCATCGCCGCATTGCAGGCCCCCATCATCATGATGTCACAAAACCGCCAGGAAGTGAAGGACAGTCTGCGCATCGAAAATGACTACAACATCGATCAGCAATCACTCGCCCTTCTTAAAGAATTGCAGACGGAAGTGATATTACTAAAAAAAGATCAGAAACAACTGTTAGAGCTGCTTGAAAAAAACATGAGCAAATGAAGTGACAAACTCTGTCACTTTTAATATACTTTTGTTAGTTACTTACTTTTTGTAAGTTATAGGAGGACAATATGTCAACAAAACTAGCGATCGTATATTACAGTACTTATGGTACAAATTTGAAAATGGCCCAGTGGGCAAAAGAAGCCGCCGAGAAATCCGGAGCAGAAGTCCGTTTATTAAAAGTCGGAGAACTGGCACCTCAGTCAGTCATTGATTCTCAGCCGGGATGGAAAGCCGTGCAAGAAGCAACCAAAGATATACCGACAGCCACATCCGCAGATCTTGATTGGGCAGACGCCATTCTCTTCAGTGCTCCGACACGCTTCGGAAACTTACCGGCACAAATGAAACAATTCTTAGATGTTCAAGGCGGACTGTGGGCTAAAGGCAAATTAGCCAATAAAGCGGTCAGTGCCATGTCATCGGCACAAAATCCTCACGGCGGTCAGGAAGCCACGATCCTTTCCCTTTACACCACGATGTACCATTGGGGTGCCATCGTCGTCGCTCCGGGATATACCGATGCATCTGTCTTCGTTGCCGGCGGAAATCCGTACGGAACCAGCGTCAGCGTCAACCAGCAAGGCGAAATGGTCGAAGATGTCCGTGGAGCCATTGAACACCAAACCAACCGACTCTTACAAATTGCCGAAAAACTAAAGTAATCAAACCGTCAACGACGGTTTTTTTTACAGCTTTTTCACTTTTTTGGCAATTTACAAAAACTGTGCTATAATTTGACTGTTAAAAACAAAGAGGTAATTTGAACTATGAATGATGACCCCGGGGACGCGGATAGAAATAAAAACTTAATCAACGATTTTTTTGTATCCGTCCATACCGAGTTCCATATCAAAAACAAATATCCAAGAATGAATCAAGGGCATCTTGTGCCCTTTTTGTCATTGAATAAAAGGCAGGGAAAACAATAATGGAAATCGTATTTTTACTTTTACTTGTAGCATTGAATGCATTCTTCGCTGCATCTGAAATTGCGCTGATATCACTCAATGATAACAAAATCAAAGTCATGGCTGAGGATGGGCACAAGAAGGCCCGTCAGCTGCTTAAGTTGCTGGGTGAACCCAGCCGTTTTCTGGCAACCATTCAAATCGGCATCACATTGGCCGGCTTTTTGGCCAGTGCCTTCGCAGCCGATACCTTTGCCGAACCCTTGGTTGAACTGATCAAACAAACCAATGTCCAAATTTCGGACAGTATTCTAAAAGTAGTGACCGTGTTTATCATCACATTAGTGCTTTCCTACTTCACATTGGTGTTTGGTGAACTTGTGCCCAAGCGTATCGCAATGACAAAAGCTGAACCTGTCGCATTTGCGGTCGTTTCTACTTTACTTGTACTTTCAACCATTACCTACCCATTTGTAAAATTCTTAACCTTCTCTACCAATCTGATTGTCAGTTTGTTTGGCATAGATCCCCATGCTTCTCAGGGCGATGTGACCGAAGAAGAAATCCGGATGATGGTGGATGTCGGTGAAGAAAAAGGCACGATTCAGCAACGTGAGAAGATGATGATCAACAATATCTTTGAGTTCAATAACAAAGAGGCTGAAGACATCATGACTCACCGCATGGAACTGTTCAGCCTGCCGGTCTCCGCAAACTTAAGCGAAATCGTCGAAATGATCCATCAGGAAAAATTTACGCGTATTCCGGTTTATGAGGATAACATCGATGATATCATCGGTATCTTGCATGTCAAAGACCTCATACCGCTGATCAACGCCGAAACCATTGAGAATTTCTCACTGAAAGACAACATTCGCAAGCCTTATTTTGTTCCGACTTCCAAGAAGATCGATGAGCTGTTTGTGGATTTGCAACTGGCGAAGACCCATATCGCCGTTGTCATCGATGAGTACGGCGGAACCGCCGGTATCGTGACGATTGAAGATTTGATTGAAGAAATCGTCGGAAATATTTTTGATGAGTACGATGAAGAGTTGGTTGATTTCCGAAAGCTGACTGATGATACGTATGAGGTCAGCGGCATGATGAATCTCGACGAATTGGAAGAACGTTTTGAGGTTGGTTTCCCAATTGACGAATATGAAACATTGAGCGGCTTCATCATCAGCCTGATCGGAAAAATCCCGGAAGCCGATGATGTCAGCGAAGTCCAGTTTAGAAATCTGCATTTCAAAATCGCACAAGTAACGGAAAAGCGCATTGAAAAAGTCATCCTGACCGTTTTGCCTTCGATTGAAGAAGACGAAGACGAAGACTGAAAATCAAAAAGCCGGAATCACTGATAGATTCCGGCTTTATTTTTTTGTGCTTCTGTTATCGCCTGGTCAACTCTGCGCTCATAACGGTAATCCCCGTAGTCATACAGTTTGACAACCAAACCCAGTCTTGCCAACTCTTCCTGCAACAATGCATCATCCACCCAAACCCATACCAACTGACGTCCGTAATCATCTTCCCTTTGACCATCATATTCAACTTCGATTACACGGGCATCACTCAGTGCGTCGCACGTAACATCCGCGGCCTCTTGGCCAAATCTCTGCATCTGCGGATAAATCTCCGGAGTATCGATATAGAGGAATCGAGCCTTGCCGATGGGATAAAACCATGCCGTATCTCCATCTACACAGCGGTCGAGTGTGACGACGGTCCGCTCGCCCACTGGCTCATCATCAAAACCCTCTTGAAACAAACATCCTGAAAGTATGACTGATAGGATGATGACAATAGTTTTTCTCAATGGAGTAAACCCCAGTTGATCAGTAATTCATCTTCATCATCCAACTCCGTAACCGTGACTTTCGCTCCCAATACACGCATTAATCGCAACATATCCATAAACTCTTCCCAATGGGAAGCATCCAACTGCAACATGGCTTTGACGGATGATACCGTCGTATAACTGCGGCCTTCATCTAGACAAGCCGCAAGACAGTGATCTTCGATCATATCCAACATATCTTCCAAGCGGTCATTTTGAGCGATGTCCGTGTCTTCCAGACCATCATCCATCAAATCCCACATCATTTCTTCTTTGCTCAATGGCATAATATCCTCCTACGGACGGTATTGTTGTAAAACCGCCTCACAGTACTCCGTGTACTGCTTAACTGCTGAAACAGGTGCCAGAATGCGCACTTTCTTACCAAACTGAAACAACCAGGCAAAAAACGTCGGTGACACCTGAACTTCGACATCGGCAATAAACGTCTGATCATCACTGCGCTTCATTTGCGCATGATGACCGAAACGGTCAATGGCCGTGTTCAGTAAGTCATTATCAAACTTCAATGAAATCCACTGCACATCCCCGGAGAACATTGAGAAAATGTTCTGACTGTAACGCGAGATGGAAAAATCACTTTTTCCGGTGGCTTTGGCCAACGATTCCCTCGGTAATGAGGTCATTTGGATCATGTCCATCCGATCGACCCTGAAATTGGTCAGACCACTATGCTCCGGATAATGCGAAATGACATAATAGTTATCTTCCGCCCACACCAGCGAATACGGTGATATCACATATTCCTTTCCTTGTTTGCGATACTGCTTCTTCTTGGCATGATTGACATCCAACGTATAATCAAAGTATCGAAACGAAATCTTGCGATTCTTCATGATGGCCTCATGAATCTCATCCACATTTTTATAAATATTCTTATTCACCGTTTTGGTACGCTCACTCATATAGAGCTTGCGCTTTAAGTCAGCGGCCTGATAAAGACTCATTAACTTACCGATTTTCTTAATCAGTTCCTCACTTTTTTCCTTTGTGATAAAACGCGCCGACTGAACCGCATCGATCAGCAGCTTTGTCTCTGCAAAATCAAACTGGCGGCGGTTGATATAGTAGTAGTACTTATCTGTTTTCTTTGAAGCAACATCAATGCCGGCCGCCTTTAATTCTTCGATATATGTATAAAACGTCTTCCGGTTCATCTCAATATCGTTTTTCTTAAGCAAATCCTCGATTTCCTCACGGGTTTTCGGATTTTCTTCATCAGTCAAATCATACAGTATCTGCATAAACGCAAACAATCGGGCAATTCCGCTTTTTTTCATAAAACCTCCTACAAAATATCTATCTATAGAGTACGGTATTTGACTCGATGTTTCAAGTGTCCCGGTTGAAAACTACACGAAATGTATGAATAATACCGGAAGGCAACTTCCGGTAAATTTACCTATGGACGGGCATAACGTATGATCTTTTGATCAGCATGCCGGTAGGTGACCAATTCGCTCATCGTAACCAACTGAAATCCTTCTTCAAGCAAATACTCGATCAGTTCATCTATATTGTTCGCAGTCGAATCAACCAAATCATGAATCAGGATAATGTCCCCATCCCTAACCTTCCCCCGGATCGATGCCATCGTCTTATCCCAGTTTTTATGCTGCCAATCCAACGTGTCGATGCTCCACATCGCTATCTGACGATTCCCAATGGCACGACGTACTTTATTGTCAAACAACCCCATGGGCGGACGTACAAAGTTTGGACGGACTCCGATGGCACGCTCAATCGCCGCATCTGTCCAATGGATTTGCGCCACGACCTGCTCATACGGAATTTCTCTTAAATTCAAATGTGACCACGAGTGATTGCCGATTTCATTGCCTGCCTCAACCAGTTTTTGAAGCATGTCTTTTTTCCCGTTGACATACATGCCAATCACAAAAAATGTTGCCACGACTTCATATTTTTTCAAAGATATATATACTTTCTCAGTTGAAGGCCTTGGACCGTCATCGAAAGTCAAGGCAATCATCGGCCGTGTGGGATCAAGTTTGCGCGGACCATACAAAAAGGCTTCCCTCATCTGCTGCTTCTCGAGATAAATCTCATAAGATGCATCGATTATCAGCCGCGGATTTTTCAAAACTTCACCAACCATCCGCTCATAATGAATCCTTTGCGCAGTCAGATAGGGTGAATTCCCAGAGCGGTTCAGCTTATCCAACGCCCGATTCATAATCGGATGAACCGACTGCAATGAATTAA
>JANJWY010000050.1 GCA_024709285.1 Erysipelotrichaceae bacterium | reverse complement strand
TTCGGAAATTGCGACAATTGTGGAGAGTGTCACGAAAATCGGTAATATTAAATTTACTGACGAAAAAGAATATATGGCTGTCAATCACCGCAAGATTTTCATTGCGATGGCTAAGGATATCCGGGTCATTCTGGTCAAACTTGTCGACCGTTTGCATAATATGCGAACCCTTCAATACCAGCCGGAAGAAAAGCAACGCAAAATATCTGCAGAAACACTCGATGTTTATGCGCCGATCGCACATCGTTTGGGTATCAGTGAAATTAAAAACGAGTTGGAAGACTTGAGTTTTTACTATCTTCACAGAGAGCAGTATTATGATGTCGCCCGTCTGGTCGAAGTCCGGAAGGCGGAACGCGATAAACAAGTCAATATGATGATTCAGGAAATTTCGGAAATGCTGAGTGAGCACAACATTACTCACCGGATTTTCGGCCGTTCAAAACATCTGTATTCGATATACAAAAAAATGACGACCAAACAAAAACGTTTCGATGAAATCTTGGATTTGCTTGCTATTCGCATCGTTTGCGAAGAAGAAGTCAATTGTTATGAAATCCTGGGATATATTCACGCGAAATACCGTCCTATTCCCGGCCGTTTGAAAGATTACATCGCCATGCCGAAGATGAATATGTATCAGTCATTGCATACGACCATCGTTGCTGATGAAGGAAACATTTTCGAAGTGCAGATCCGCACGGAAAAAATGGACTCGATCGCTGAACGCGGGATCGCGGCTCACTGGCATTACAAAGAAGGCGGGAAATACTCGCAAGAAAAAGAGCAGCGTGAAATTGAAAATAAGCTATCCTGGTTCAAGGATTTCAGTACATTGACGGATGATGTAAATGATGATGCACAGGAATACATGGAAGTTCTTCAGAAAGACATTTTTGAAGCCAATGTATATGTCATGTCACCGAAAGGCCGCGTTATCGATCTTCCCAACGGTTCTACGCCGATCGATTTTGCTTATCGTATTCATACCGAAGTCGGTCATGCTACGATCGGTGCCATTGTCAACGGTGTTTTGGTTCCCATCAATACGAAGCTGAAGACAGGGGATGTCGTGCAGATCCGCACGACCAAACAGCCGACCGGTCCATCCGAAGACTGGCTGAAATTTGTCAAAACATCTCATGCCCGAAATAAAATCAAAGGATTCTTACAGAAAAAAGAATTGGAAGACCGTCAGGACTATATTAAAAAAGGTCAGTCCATGTTTATTGATGAATTGAAGAAGCGCAATCTGGATGATAAGGAAATTGTCGGATCGAAACGTTTGGAGTCTGTGTACAAGGAATTCAATGTCAAAAATGACGATGACTTTTATTATGCGATTGCGGTCAAATCACTGACGCTTCATGCGATCATGGAGAAACTGACCGACACGCGCAAATCGATACTGGATACCATCAATCTTTCGAAACTGTTCAACAAACCGCCGCAAAAGAAAACAATCAGCAAATCCGGTATCCGGATTGCGGGCGTTGAGACGATGATGGTTTCACTGGCGGGCTGTTGTTCGCCGGTGTACGGAGATGAGATCATCGGATACATTACCAAAGGGCAGGGAGTCAAAGTCCATCGCAAAGACTGTCCGAACATCGTAAATGAAACCAAGCGGTTGATTCATGTCGAATGGGATGCTGAATTTGAAACCGGAAAATATGAAGTTCAGTTGTTTATCATGGCGAATGATCGTAATTTTCTGCTTACGGATATCGTCACAATCGTTTCTCAGTGCAAAGCAGGATTAAATGCGGTTAACTCTACGGTCAATGATGATAAAGTGACCGCAACGACAACCTTGAAAATCGTTGTTGAAGATTTCGATCACTTAAAGCTTGTCATTGCCAATCTACGCAAGGTAAATGGCGTTATTGATGTCGATCGAGTGACCTTATAATTTGTGGTATACGAAAGCAGCTGAAAAGGTGTAAAATATAGACAAAGGTATTAGCTTAGCAATTTTCTGTTTTATAGAAGATGATTTAAAAGTCTGGAATAAATCACTGATGTATTGAGATATTCAATGGAGGTGAATTTATGGAAGATTTCATGAAAATCGCAATATTGGAAGCTGAAAAAGGCATCCGGAAACGGGATGGCGGTCCTTTTGGGGCAGTCATCGTCAAAGATGGTGTTGTGATAGCCAAAGGGCATAATCGCGTTATTTCCACCCACGATCCGACCGCTCATGCGGAAATGGTGGTCATTAAAGAAGCTTCGTCATTTCTGAAGCGCTTTGACCTTTCGGATTGTGAACTGTACACCACATGCGAGCCTTGTCCGATGTGCTATTCTGCTGCTCACTGGGCCAAAATTAAAAAACTTTACTATGGTGCAACCCGGCAGGATGCCGCAGACATCGGCTTTGACGATCAGTATTTATATGAGGTTTTGGCAAATGATCACGTCGATGAAAAGATGTCAGAAGAGCAGCTTGATCGGGACAGATGTCTGGAAGTTTTCAGAATCTATGAAAATGATGCAGAGAGAACAGCCTATTGATCGTGAAAGCAGATGATATTTAAGCATGCTTCAACTTTTTTTGTGTGCTGACATTTGGATTCTTGAAGTTCGATAACCTTTATGTTAAAATACCGCTATATCCGATGAACAAGAATTCATCAGGGAAGTATTACAGAGAGGAATGTGCTCGGTGGAAGCATTCCATATGAACCTGATGACTGACACTTGCGAGGAGAATTTCTGAATTCAGTAGGAAGTTCCGTTTTCCGCGTTAAGGATTCAAGTGTCTTGCCCATCGGCAGGAAATTAAGGTGGTACCACGTTAAGCGTCCTTAAACAGGCGCTTTTTTTGTTCCAGAAGGAGGAATTATGGCAAATTATCAAGGCCCTCGGGGCACACAGGATGTCTTTGGCATCGAAATGACCAAATGGCATGCGATTGAAGATCTGATTCGAAAGTTCACGCATCTTTACCATGTCGAGGAGATTCGTACACCGGTATTTGAACATACCGAAGTGTTTAAGCGTGAGTCCGACAGTTCGGATATGGTCAATAAGGAAATGTATACGTTTACGGATTTTGGCGGCCGTTCATTGACTTTGCGTCCGGAAGGTACTGCAGGTCTGATCCGCAGTTATGTTGAACATAAAATGTATGCGAATCCTGACTCCCCGCAAAAGTATTATTATATCGGTCCAAACATGCGTTATGAGCGTCCGCAAAAAGGCCGCTTGCGCATCCATCATCAGTTTGGGGTTGAGTTTATCGGTGCTAAAAGTCCGCTGGTCGATGCTGAAGTCATCCACCTGGGATTTGCGTTTGTATCTGCCATCGGTCTGAAAGATCTGAAAGTATTGGTCAACACCTTGGGTGATGATGAGTCAAGAGCTGCCTACCGAGAAGCATTGAAGTCACATTTCTCGTCGCACTTGGAAACTTTATGTCCGGATTGCAACCGGCGTTATCAACAGAATCCGTTACGCATTTTGGATTGTAAAGTCGATGCACAACACGAATCTTTGCTGAGGGCTCCGAAGATCAATGATTATCTCAATGAAGAGTCTAAGACTTACTTCAGCGATGTCGTAAGTTATTTGGAAGGATTGGGAATGACAGTCGAAGTCAGTGACCGTCTGGTCAGAGGGTTGGATTATTATACGCACACGGTATTTGAAATCGTCAGTGCCAATGAAAAAATGGGATCTCAATCCACGATTTTCGGTGGCGGACGTTATGACGGTTTGGTTGAATATTTCGGCGGTCCATCCATTTCCGGTATCGGTTTTGGCCTGGGTATCGAACGTCTGTTAGTTGCTTGTGAGGCGGAGGGCATTGACTTGGCTCAACCCAAATCACTGGATGTTTATATCATGCCGTTATCAAAAGAAGTATTGACGACATCGATGCAATTGACAGCTTTCTGTCGGGGATATGGTTTCAGTACTGATCTTGATGTCTTGCAGCGTTCAATGAAAGCACAGTTTAAATCCGCTGAACGCATGGATGCATCGGTATTGATTTTTGTCGGTGAAGATGAAGTTGCCAAGCAAGTCGTTAAAATGAAAAATGTCAAAACACAAGAGCAGCTGGAAGTTGCTTACAGCGATATCATCCATCAGCTGGATCACTGGCTCGATGAGAATCATGTTTGCGATCATGACCATGACCACGGGGAAGAGGAGCATGAGCATGTCGAAGGCGAAAGCCATCCATAGGAGGATTGTATGAACAGAACACATACCAACGGCGAGTTTCGCCTGAATCATATCGGAAAAACCGTCACTGTTATCGGTTGGGTCGCTAAGCGACGCAATTTCGGGTCCATTGTCTTTATGGATCTGCGTGACCGTACCGGCATCGTTCAATGCGTGTTTAATGAAGAACTTACGGAAAAAGTCAAAGATGTCCGCAGTGAATTCATTCTGGAGGTGACGGGCGTTGTCGTTGAGCGAAAAGACAAAAATCCCAAACTTCCGACAGGGGATATTGAAATCATTGTCAGTGATGTCACGATCATCAACACTTCCGCCGCAACACCTATTATCGTGGCGGATGAAACCGATGCTCTGGAAGATACGCGTCTGCGCTATCGCTATTTGGACTTGCGTCGTCCGTTGATGCAGAAGAAGCTCATGCAACGCCATGCGATAACCAAAGCCATGCGCAACTTTTTGGATGATGAAGGCTTTATCGAGGTGGAAACCCCGATGCTGACCAAATCCACTCCGGAAGGATCCCGTGAATATCTGGTTCCATCACGCGTTCATGCCGGTGAATTTTATGCTTTGGCTCAAAGTCCTCAGATTTTTAAGCAGTTGCTGATGGTTGCCGGGTTTGAGCGTTATTATCAAGTCGCCCGCTGCTTCCGCGATGAAGATTTGCGTGCCGACCGCCAGCTCGACTTTACTCAAGTCGATATCGAAGCTTCCTTCCTCACAGAAGTGGAGTTTCAAACGATTTTAGAATCCATGATGGTCAAAGTGTTTAAGGAAGTCATGCATCGCGATTTACCGGTTCCTTTCCGTCGGATTCCTTTTGATGAAGCCATGAACCGATACGGTGTGGACAAGCCGGACATTCGTTTTGCGCTTGAACTGAATGATGTAACATCGTTGTTTGAGGCCAGTGAGTTTAAAGTATTTTCATCCGTCATTGAACAGAAGGGCAGCATCAAAGCGTTGGTGATCAACGATTATGCTTTGATTACGCGCAAAGAAATCGATGCACTGACCGATTTGGCTAAGAAGTACGGTGCCAAGGGACTGGTCGTTGTGAAAATGGTGGGTGGATTGATCGAGGGTCCGGCAGCGAAGTTTCTTAGCGAAACGGAAAAAGCGGTCTTGATCGAACGTTTAAGTCTAAAGGATAACGATTTGGTGCTGATGGTTGCGGATGAGTGGGAGAAGGCTTGTGTTGCTGCCGGAGCACTTCGTACGTATTTCCGCGATGCTTTGAAACTTGTCAGTGACGATCAGTTTGAGTTTGCCTGGGTCGTGGATTTCCCGTTATTTGAGTATGACAGTGAAGAAGACCGCCTGATTGCCCGCCATCATCCCTTTACCCGTCCCAAGGCCGAAGATGCGCACTTGCTGGAAAGTGACCCCTTGTCTGTCAAGGCGTGTGCCTATGACTTGGTTCTCAACGGCTTTGAAGTTGCCGGCGGATCTTTGCGTATCTATG
>JANJWY010000033.1 GCA_024709285.1 Erysipelotrichaceae bacterium | reverse complement strand
AAATCAAACCGGAATTATGTATCAGAAATCTTAACATCATTAATACACTGACACGTGAAATCCACAAAGGCAGCCTTGTAATCGATCGCGGCAGAATCCTGGGATTTGAAGACTTCGACGCTGAAGAGATCATCGAAGGTAACGGTCGGTATGCCGCACCCTTATTGACCGATGCCCACATACACATAGAATCGACGATGGTCACACCCATGGTACTCAATGACATATTCATACCCCGAGGAATCGGAAAAATCATCGCAGATCCTCACGAAATAGCCAATGTATGCGGACACACCGGCATTAAATACATGCTTGACTGTGCAGAAATTTGTGACCTGGATATACAAATCGTTCTTCCATCCTGTGTTCCATCAACCAGACTTGAACACGCCGGAGCCATACTCAAAGCCGAAGATTTGCGACCATTCTATTCACACCCCAAAGTGCTTGGTTTAGCTGAAGTCATGGACCTTGAAGCCGTCAAATGTGAAGATGACATGATGATCAAAATCGCCGATGCGATACAAAGAAACCGCAGTATCGATGGACACGGCAGTGTGCTGAATAAAAAAGACTTGGATTTATATGCATCCCTGCAAATCCGCAATGACCACGAATGCGGCCAAATCGATGATATGATCGATCGCCTGCGCAGAGGAATCACGGTATTTATCCGCGAAGGCAGTGTCATCAGAAATCTGAAAGAACTGCTGCCAGCCGTCAACGAGAAGAATGCTCATCAGATTTGCTTCTGTACTGATGACCGCCACCCCGATGATATCGTCAAAGAAGGCGGTGTCGACTATGCAGTCAACTTAGCCATCCAGCTAGGACTTGACCCGGTAATGGCCATCACCATGGCCACACTGAACCCAGCCAGACACTATAAATTCGACAATCAAGGAGCACTCGCACCCGGATACATGGCTGACTTCTTTATATTCAATGACCTAAATCATATTGAAGCCGAAGAAGTCTACAAAAACGGTAAACTGATCGCAAGATATGGGATACCCTTGCAACCCAAAGCACACATCGAAGTGACCACCCCCGAAAGAGTCAAATTCTCCATCAACTGTGCAGAATATCAAGTCTCTGACATCCAATGCAACATGGGACAACATAATGCCTTGAAAATGATCAAAATCATCCCAGAAGGCGTCATCACACCCATGCATATCGAAACGACCGAAAAAAATCTCTTTGGCCAATTCGTCCCAAGTGTTGAAAAAGACCAGGCAAAATTAGTCGTCATCGAACGACATAACCAAACCGGCAACATCGGCGTATGCGCTGTAAAGGGATTTGGCTTGACCGGGGGAGCTATTGCGACTACTGTTGCCCATGACTCACACAATATCATTGCCATCGGAACCAACGACTTTGACATCATCATGGCCGTTGAACAATTACGAAAAAACGAAGGCGGATACGTCGTTGCCAACGATGGAAAAATCCTATCCCACGTCAGCCTCGAAATCGCCGGACTTATGACAAACCGAAAACTTGCAGAGCTTGTTGAACAATTGAAAGATTTGCACACAAAAGCCGGATACTTTCTCAAACAGCATACCTTTAATCCATTTTTGATGTTATCATTTATCTCATTACCCGTCATACCGGAAGTCAAACTGACGGATATCGGGTTAATCGACGTAAACACCCAACAAGTAATAAATACCCTGACAGATATTGTCGAATAAGGAGGAAATAACCCATGGACAACATGAACGGAAAAATTCAAAAAGAGGGATACACATACGATGACTGCCTGCTCATCCCGGCATTCTCACAAGTAGTCCCCGCCGATGTGACACTAAAGACCCAGCTGACCAGCAAAATATCCCTCAATGTCCCAATCATATCCGCTGCCATGGATACGGTGACCGAAGAAGCCATGGCAAGAGCGATGGCACTCGCCGGAGGACTGGGATTCATCCATAAAAACCTCACCGTAGAACAACAAGCGGATATGGTCCGCCGCGTCAAAGAAACAAGGATAACCGAAGAACATCCAGACGCTTGTGTCGATGAAAACGGAAAACTGCGTGTTGGTGCTGCGGTAGGTGTATCCAGCTCCACCCTTGAACGGATCCAGGCACTGGTTGAAGCAGGAGTAGATATCCTGGCCGTCGACAGCGCACACGGCCACTCCGCCGGTGTCATCGATACCGTTAGAAAAGTGAAACAATTATATCCAGATCTGGATATCGTCGGGGGAAATATCGTCACTGCCCAGGCAGCCATCGATTTAATTTACGCAGGAGCCACCTGCATCAAAGTCGGCGTCGGCCCCGGATCGATTTGCACCACCCGCGTGGTCGCAGGCGTCGGAGTACCACAACTTACAGCCATCAACGACGTATACCAAGTCGCAAAACAATACGGTGTCGGTATCATCGCCGATGGTGGCATCAAGATATCCGGAGATATCTCCAAAGCACTCGCTGCAGGAGCTGATTGCGTCATGCTCGGCGGACTCTTAGCCGGATGCGAAGAAACCCCCGGCGAAGTCGTCGAAATCAACAACCGCAAAGTAAAAAGCTACATCGGCATGGGATCACTCAAAGCCATGCAACGCGGATCCAGCGACCGCTACTTCCAAGGCGGCCAAAAAGAACTGAAAAAACTGGTACCGGAAGGAATCGAAGCCACCGTCCCATACAAAGGTTCCATCAATGAAGTCTTATACCAAATGCTCGGCGGACTGCGCTCAGGCATGGGATATTGCGGATGCAAAACCATTAAAGATATGAAAGACTATGCAAAATTCATGAAAATCACCAATGCAGGGTTAAAAGAATCACACCCGCACGATGTAGACAACGTCAAGGAGGCACCGAACTACCGTGGTAAATAAAATCATCGTCCTGGACTACGGCAGCCAGTACAACCAACTCATCGCCCGACGCATCCGCGAAATGGGCGTCTACAGTGAACTTCGACACCACGACATCACCGCAACACAACTCAAGGAAATTGAAGGAATCAAAGGCATCATCCTATCCGGCGGACCAAACTCCGTTTACGATGAAGACGCATTTAAACTCGACCCAGCCATCCTGGATATGGGATTACCGGTGTTGGGAATCTGCTACGGCATGCAACTGATCGCCTACAATCTCCATGGAAAAGTATCACCCAGCAACCACCGCGAATACGGCAAAGCCATCATCAAGATAGAAAAAGAAAACAGTATATTCCAAATACTGCCCAATGAAATGCAAGTGTGGATGTCCCACGGCGACAGCGTGACTTCTTTACCCGAAGGATTTGAAGTCTACGCCACATCACCATCCTGCCCCGTAGCCGCCTTTGGCAACCCATCAAAAAAATTATATGGCGTACAATTCCACCCCGAAGTAAGACACACATTATACGGACAAGAGATACTCCGCAACTTCGTCTTTAATATATGCGATGCAGAAGCCAACTGGAACATGACCGCCTACATCGAAGAACAAATCAAAGAAATCCAAGAAACCGTCGGCGATCAAGAAGTCTTATGTGCATTATCCGGAGGCGTCGACAGCGCTGTGGTAGCTGCACTTTTACACAAAGCCATCGTCGATAAACTGACATGTATGTTCGTAGACCACGGCCTGCTGAGAAAAAACGAAGCCACCTGGGTCGTCAAAGTATTCAAAGAAAAATACGGCATGAAACTTATCAAAATCGACGCCCAACAACACTTTTTATCTAAATTGGCAGGGATATCCTCACCGGAAGAAAAACGCAAATGCATCGGTAAAGAATTCATCTACATATTTGACACCGAATCAAGCAAACTCAGCAACATCCATTGGCTCGCCCAAGGAACACTCTACACCGACATCATCGAATCAGGTACAAAAACAGCACAAACCATCAAATCCCACCACAACGTCGGCGGGCTACCCGAAGACATGCGCTTCAAACTCATCGAACCATTAAAAAGCCTATTCAAAGACGAAGTCCGCGAAGTCGGAAAACGCCTGGGTTTACCAGACGAAATCGTACACCGACAACCCTTCCCAGGACCCGGACTCGCCATCCGAATCATCGGAGATGTGACAGAAGAAAAGATTAAAATTGTCCAAGAAAGCGACGCCATCCTCCACCAAGAAATCGACAAAGCCGACCTACGCGGAAGCATCTGGCAATACTTCACGGTACTGACCAACCTGCGATCCGTCGGTGTCATGGGAGATCAAAGAACCTACGATTATACAGTCGGCATCCGCGCCGTCACATCCATCGATGGTATGACCGCAGACTTCGCGAGAATACCTTATGAGGTACTCGAAATCGTATCCTCGAGAATCGTAAACGAAGTCAAAGGCGTCAATCGAATCGTTTATGATATAACATCCAAACCACCATCAACTATTGAATGGGAATAGAAAAAAACCTCCGAGTTAATCGGAGGTTTTTAGTCAAACCGTTCATTGATGGTCTTATAATGAGACCCATGTAGCAAATACCGCTTCGTAATCCTTGGGCTGACGGATGTAAGAATTTCATATGAAATCGTCTGTAAATACTCAGCCATAAATGCCGCATCACTATTCTTACCGATGATCTCGACAACATCATTCACAGTAGTATGATCAGGCACTCGGATCATGATCAGATCCATGCATACACGACCAACGACTTCGCAAGGGACGTCATTGATATGGAAATTATAACCCTGTAATTTCCGATCGAGTCCATCCGCATAACCAATAGGCAGCACGGCAATCGTCTCTTCATTTATAGCTGTATATGTCGCAGAGTAACTCACTCGATCCCCTGGATTTAGATTTTTGATTTGGTTTATGCCACAATACATTGATAAAACAGGTTGTAACCCTGTATCGAAGGTTGAATAACCATACATTGCAATTCCGCACCTCACAGCATTGCTGTGTTTATCGAGTTTGCCTAAAGATAAAGCAGCATCCGAATTGGACGTATGCACCCATCTAAAGTTTAAATCTGCTGAGTCAATGAATTTTTGGAATGTGGAGATTTGCTGATTTGTAATCATCCTATCAATAAAATTGCTACTCGACAGGTGCGTATAGAGACCCTCGATATTCAACATGTTCAATTTAGATAATTGAAGTACTTCTTCAAATTCCTCGATTGTTTTTATTCCGACCCGATTCATACCAGTGTCGACTTTTATATGCAAGGTTAATTTGGCCAGCGAATCATTTAGGGAAAGAGATTTTACCAGCCATTCCTTCGAAGGGACAACACAAGTCACATTTCTATCGATTGCCTCACTTAGATATTCAGGTTCCGTATACCCTAGAACGATGATCGGTGTTGTTATTTGGTGATTTCTTAAGTGAACAGCTTCATCAAGGGAAGAGACACATAGATATGACACTTGCAATGTTTCAAGAAATCTAGCCACCTCGATGTCACCGTGACCATAAGCATTTGCCTTAATCACAGCAAAAATTGACTTTTCAGAAGTCATGCGGATTACTTCAATATTATGTGCCAATCGATCGAGGTTAATTTCAACCCATGTGTTTCTGAATTTTGTCATACTAAACAATCCTTGAGTTTATATAAGCAAAATATACCCCGGCAACCCTAAACAGAAGCCCTAGCAATGAACCAAAGTTAACAGATAACCAAAACATGAATGTGGTTGAGAAAGCAAATATAACGTTGTCTAGGGAACCAAAAGCATCCGGACCAAAAAATGAAAGTACATCACCGATTAAAATAGCTAGAATGGTCAATCCTGCAGCAAGAATTGAGAACCGCAGATGTACACCTCTGCCTTTGTTTTTAATCACATATCCAATCAAATATCCGATACCGATGTAGACGATCGAAAACTCAAAAGGCAAGATATAGCTGATGATACCGTAAACAATACCAATGATCAATGCTGTGGGGACGCCCCATAAGATTGCTTTGGTAAATCGTTGATTTCTTGATATAGCGTGAGAATTGAAGACTTTCAACATATTTTTTCCTCCGACTTAATTTAGTATAGCATAAATTTAAGTTATCAAAAACCCAATTTTGTATGGTGCTTGTATGGCTTCTGGCTGTTTATAAAAGTTGTATTTATTATTGACTAAGCAAGCGGGTATATGGTATATTATTTAAGCACTACGGTGAATACGGAGGTTTAGCTCAGTTGGGAGAGCGTCTGCCTTACAAGCAGAGGGTCAGGGGTTCAAGTCCCTTAACCTCCACCATTTTTTTTTGCCGACTTAGCTCAATTGGCAGAGCAACTGATTTGTAATCAGTAGGTTGTAGGTTCAAGTCCTATAGTCGGCACCATTCCCAATTTAATTAGCTGGGGGGATAGCGAAGTGGCTAAACGCGGTTGACTGTAAATCAACTCTCCCTGAGTTCGGCGGTTCGAATCCGTCTCCCCCCACCATTATTTATTGGGGTATAGCCAAGCGGTAAGGCATCAGACTTTGACTCTGACATCTCCATGGTTCGAATCCATGTACCCCAGCCATATTTGTGACCCGTTAGCTCAGGTGGTAGAGCAACTGACTTTTAATCAGTGGGTCGAAGGTTCGAGTCCTTTACGGGTCACCAAATCGCGGATGTAGTTCAATGGTAGAACTTCAGCCTTCCAAGCTGACTACGTGGGTTCGATTCCCATCATCCGCTCCACAGACAAACAAACTGCACAAGCAGTTTTTTTGTTGTGGTAAATAAAAAAGAATCGAACAGACGTAGGAAGAACACAACATCTCAACTATTAAGTAACAGGTGATAAAAAATGTACTTAACTTCAAAAATCATACTCTTACCAACACAACAACAAGCTAATACACTTTCAAATCTGATTACGATTTACAATACTGAAGTCAATAAATGCATTAGTAAGTTTATAATGAATCAGAAAATAGCATGGATACCTTACTCAACACTAGATAAACACCTGCCGTGGGAGTCAAAAAAAGAAGTGATTAAAGAAGCGAAAAAAATATTCAATGACTACTCGAGAAGAAGCTCATCAACCACTGGAAGTTTCAAAGGGGAATATTGCAGGTGGCATTTCGACAGTTTTACCTTAAATTCTAAATTGATTCTTCAGGTTGGTCAGCAATCTAAAATAAGTGTAGATTATTATGCAGATCCATATCAAAAAAATCTGCTCTCGAGTGGATTTCTCACATCGCTACGTATCGAGAATGTAAAACGGAAATGGTACTGTTATGTCAAAATTTTGATCGATGATCCGCAACCTGTTGGCGAACACATTATGGGTGTTGATTTAGGGATAAAAGTTCCGGCAGTAGCTGCTACCTCAACGGGTAAAATCAGGTTTTTTGGCAAAGGAAGACAAGTAAGATTTATATGTACGAGTCAGACTAGTCGACTGAGTAAACTAATGAGAAAAAATGATTACAGATCAATAAGGAAAACCGATCAGAAATGGGGTAATAAACTTTTATCGATTGATCATCAAATCAGCAAGAAGATCATTGATTTTGCCTTAAAAGAAAACATCAAAACGATTGTCCTAGAAAATCTTATCAATATGCAGAAAAAGTCCGATGCAGGCAAGAGAGTATCATCTTGGTCATATCTAAGGCTTAAATCACTAATTGAGTATAAAGCTCGAAAAAATGGAGTTACAATTCAAACTATTAATCCATATAACACCTCTAAAAAGTGTCCAAATTGTAATGGAATAAATAATATCACTTCAAGGAAGTATATATGTAACTGTGGTTACAACAATCATCGTGATATTGTCGGAGCAATAAATATTTGCAACTATAATTCGAAGAAACCGAATTAGCCCTTCAGGCTATAGGCACTGTGAAGGGAAGGGTCATGGTGGACCCGACAGCTAAAAAGCAATCTGAAAAGAACACCGTGCGGATCGAACCTAACAATTACCATCAAGGATGGTTAAAAGCTCAGCAGTTAACCTGCTGAGCATATTAATGTGAATAAGACCAAACAAAATTGCAATTAGCATGGATGCAAACTATAATATTCATAGAGCGTATTCTAAAAAATATAACGGAGGACAATATGAGTAACGAGATGATTCAAAAACAACTTTCCCACCGTACAATTCGCGAGTTTAGACCCGAGCCTCTGGATGAAAAAATTGTAGAAACATTAATGGAGGTCGCTCGCAGAACCGCTACATCCAATGGTATGCAGTCGACCAGCATTATTCGCATCACAGACCCAACGATTAAAAAACAAATTGCTGAAATATGTAAACAAGAATATGTGCTACGTGCACCGGTTCTAATGATTTTTGTAGCTGATTGCTACAGAAACATGAGGATTGCCAATGACAAGGGCTGCTTTGAGGAAAGTGCAGGCGACATGGATCGTTTTTTTCAGGCTGTTACCGATACCTGCTTAGCAGTGCAAAATGTCGTTAACGCTGCTGAATCTTTAGACTTAGGTGCATTATACCTGGGCAGTACACTTAACGACGCAAGAAAACTTATTGAGGTACTAAAACTACCGAAACTCACTTTCCCTGTAGTCGGTTTGGGACTTGGATTACCAAATCAAAATCCATCTCTGAAACCTCGTATGAGCAATGAACTCAAAGTATTCGAGAATAACTATAAAATATTTGATAACTACCTAGAAGAAATTGCTGATTATGATGAGGAGATGCAAACCTACTATGATTTAAGAAACATCAACCAGCGCGTAGACAGTTTCAGCAATCAGATTATCTCCAAACTCACAACAGCAAATCCAGTGCGCCAAGATATCTTAAATGTAATTAGAGATCAGGGTTTTGTATTAAAATTAAAGTAGGTATTCGACCATCGCAAGATGGTTTGATATTATAAACGAAATTAAAGGAGAATGCGAATGAAAGTCCTATTTATTGAAATGCCCGATATTGAAAAGCAATGTCGCAAGATACTTCAACCCTTTGGAATTGAAAGTTTTAATTATATTTTAAAAAAGGAGAACGACATACCATATACTGAAATCGAGATGATTGTTGGAATAACTCCTGCCCAAACACTGAATCTGGAACAATTTCCCAACTTAAAAATGGTTCAGCTGCCAAGCGCCGGGTACGATCAAATTCCGATGGAAGAATTAAAGAAAAGAAATATTATCCTTGCCAATGCATCTGGAGTTTACAGCATTCCAATCTCAGAATGGGTAATAGGTAAAATCCTTGAAATCATAAAGCAGAGCAAGTTCTATATTCAAAATCAAGAAAAGCTCATTTGGAAGAAGAATAACCATATGATCGAACTTCCCAATCGAAAAGCCTTGGTTTTCGGAACTGGAAGTATCGGTCAAGAGATTGCTAAACGACTCAATGCATTTGATGTCATTGTTGATGGAGTTAACAGTAACGGGCGTGATATAATCCATTTCAGACAATGTTTTAATTTGGAAAAGGGGAAAAAAGAAGCAGGCAAATATGATATTCTTATCTTTTCCATGCCCAATAATCAAGACACCGCTGGTTTGGTGGACGAGGAATTCATTAATACTCTCAAAGATACAGCAATTCTGATCAATGTCGGAAGAGGAACACTCATTAATGAGCGAGACTTAATTGAAGCACTAAATAAAGACAAATTTACTGGAGTTGCTCTTGATGTCATGCAAACAGAACCATTGCCAGCAGAAAGCGAGTTGTGGACTCATCCCAAGGTATATATCACACCTCACAGCTCATTTATTTCTGATGGAATCAATAAACGCCGGATTGATTTGATTTTAAGCAATATTCTCGCTTTCTATCAACACAAAGATATTATCAACAGAATAATTTAAAGCATATTCTTTGTAACCAATTCAATCAAATGCTATAATCTCAATAGTTAGATTAACCTAACACTTCAATCATCTAAATTATCAACCAATCTACCAATGGTTGCTTACCTCCCTAAACACGTGAACACCTTAGCCAGTTCACAAGATGATGAAGAAATGGACAAAGAGTTCCCATCACTCCTTGTCCTTTTTTGTATTGTTATAAGAAATATGTTATATTTTCAATAGAAGAAAAGAAGGGATATGAATGTTTAACAAAGATAAAATCGGTTTAGCTTTATCCGGTGGCGGAATGAAAGCATATGTACAAATCCCGCTAATCAGACTACTTCAAAAGGAGAATGTAAATATTGATGTGATTTCTGGAACTAGCATGGGTTCGGTCATTGGCAGCTTTGCGGCTTGTGGGGCTAAGGCTGACAGAATAGAAGAAATCATGCTGGAACTTGAAAAATACTATATCGACAATCAGATCTTTTTCCGACCCAGTCTGAAAGTCTTGCCATTTGCCAAAGAAAAACTCGATGGGTTTGTTGAGGGTAATGATTTGGAAGATTTACTAGATAATTACTATAAAACATTTAATGTTGAAATGATAACCGATGTGAAAATTCCAATTGCCATAAACGCCGTTGATCTAAACAGTGGTAAAACGGTAATCTTCACATCTCATGCAAGATTATTTGAAAAACGGTTGGATTGGATCATCATTGATGATGTCAAATTATCAACTGCAGTTCGCGCTTCATGCTCGTTACCATTAGTTTTCTCAACCAAAAAGTATCAAGAGTTAAAGCTCGTAGATGGAGGAATATTGATGAATATGCCGATACCCCCCTGCAAAGAGATGGGTGCCGACCATGTAATATCTGTATCCATGATTGATAATCTCCCAACGACAGTAAACGATTCAATGATTTCCGTCATGATGAGATCGCTAGAAATATTTGCTCATGCAAATCAGCAACTCAACATACATGAAGGAGACTACAATTTTAATGTGCCTACTTCACAATATAATATGCTCGATGTTGGCAAAGGGAAAGAGATCATAGAATTATCTGAAGAAAAACTATCAGAAAGTAAGAGTGAGTTGCTTAAGAAAGTCAAGACTTGGCAGAGTCCAATAAGATTTTTGAAATAAGGAGGAAAAAATGTTATACAAGAGATTAGAAAATGGAATTGAAGTACCCATGATCGGATTCGGAACATTTAAAATTCCCAACGATCAGGCATCGGACGTTGTTAAGAATGCCATATCCGCAGGTTATCGTCACATCGATACAGCAGCAATTTATCGTAACGAGATCGGAGTTGGAAAAGGCATAAAAGAAAGTCATTTGCATCGTTCGGAGATTTTCTTAACAACCAAATGCTGGAATGAAGATCAAGGGTATCGAAAAACGCTGGAAGCATTTGAGCAAAGCTGTCAACGGCTCCAAACGGATTATATTGACTTATACCTCATCCATTGGCCTAAACCTCTAAACAGTGAAACTTATAGAGCAATGGAAGAATTGTATCATCAGGGAAGAATTAAAGCTATTGGAGTATCCAATTTTCACCAACATCATTTTGAGGATTTGATGAAGACCGCCACAATCAAGCCGATGGTGAATCAAATTGAATATACACCTCGCCTGACTCAGAAACCATTGAAGACCTTTCTTGAGAAAGAAGGCGTTGCTATGGAATCGTGGAGTCCCTTGATGAGAGGTAAAGTAACAGATATTAGTCTTTTACAAGAATTATCCAGGAAATATGGAAAGACAGTGGCTCAGATCGTAATCCGTTGGAATATCGATACGGATGTAATCGTTATACCGAAAAGTGTTACCCCCCAACGGATAAAAGAAAACATCGATATCTTTGACTTTTGTTTAAGTAAAGAAGATATCGATGCCATCAATGATTTAAATAAAGATCAAAGAACCGGACCGGATCCTGACAATTTCGATTTCTAGAGCGATGACAAGTCGCTCTTTTTCAGATATTTTTGCAAAATTTTGCGATGAGCTGATATCCAAGGCTGTGAATCGATCTCAGATACAGGCAACCATCGCCAAGTATCCAAAATATCATCATTCATTTTAATGTTTGATTTCACAACGGAAAGATTCCATATTTTATGACTGAAAACATGCTTATACGTGAAAAGCGATTCTTCGATTTCGAAATACGATGAATCTGAACTAACCTGTGGCAAACGAAGATATCCTTCCATCAATCCATCCGACCAATCGCTTGAAACAAGCAGGTGATCACTATCTATAATGATGTAAACGACATAAGACTCTGAAACCGGTTTTTTAGATGCACTTTTTATCGGGTATTTATTTTGGGTGTCAAAACGATAGGACAAACAATGTTCCCTCAAAGGACAGCGGGCACACTCAGGATTAGTAACCTTGCATACTAGAGCGCCGAGTTCCATTAATCCTTGGGTAAAATCGGAGGGATCAGATCCTATCATCCACTCATTAAGAATCTGTGCAACATACTTCTTAGTTGAGTCTTTGGCGACATCAAGCTCGGACATTAAAACTCGGCTGATGACTCTTAATACATTTCCGTCGACTGCAGCGACCGGTTGTGCGAACGCAATTGACGAAATTGCCGCCGCCGTATAGTCTCCGATTCCCGGTATTTTCAGAATACTGGAATAGTCACTTGGAAATTTACCATTAAATTCACTTACGATAAGTTTTGCGCCTGCCCAAAGCATTTTTGCTCTTCTGTAATAACCCAATCCTTCCCATGCCTTCAGGATTTGGCTTTCTTCTGCTTCGGCGCAAGAACGAATGTCTGGAAACTGTTTCATCCATCGGTTGTAGTAGGGGAGCATGGTATCAATCCGGGTTTGCTGTGCCATGATCTCACTGACCCACACAGAATAAGGATCCTTACTCAATCGAAAAGGAAGATCTCTTTTATTTTCTCGATACCATTCAACTAACTCTTTTGCTATCATAATTTCACCTATTTCATTATATCAAAGAATTGAAAAAAGTGCCTAAGCACTTCTTTCTTTTCATTTTGAAGGTGAACATCATTAAATATCAGTTTACAGTGCGTTATATGTCGTATGGTTCACCCAAGGATCTCGAAACAAGGAGGGAAGAAAGATGCTTCTTTGATTGACATACCATAAACTGATCTGAATATTTTTCTTATCCAACCCAAGTTGGTAGGCCTATTATATCAATCATTGAAACAATATTCAACTCTTTCACAAATATTTTCACAAATCTTTCACAGAATGATCATTCTTTACATTTCTCATCAGAGATTGAAAAGTTACCAGGGGCTCGTGAATGCCTGGTCATTTTACTTCTTGTCTTCTCTCGACAAAATCTTTCTGTATCCACCACTTCCTTTGATCAGACACCGGTTCACTCTCGAAATTGTTGC
>JANJWY010000014.1 GCA_024709285.1 Erysipelotrichaceae bacterium | reverse complement strand
TCTCAAAAGACTTGAGCGTTATAAAGTAGGAAATACCGAGAGGTAGTTTTCCTTAACTTCCTTACCAAAACATACTTCCATAAATAATTCTTTGCATTTACGCACATCCATTTCCATGGCTACATATGCATTCTTATTAAGCTTCCAACTGTCCGCCAAATCAACGATGCACTGACCCAGCGTCAGTCCTTCGTGTACGATGCGCAGATTGCTATGTACAAGTTTAGAGCATACCGAAGGATCAATCGCCATCAATACCGGTAACAGATCATGAATGACGATGCCGATGTACTTATTAAACTTCCAATAGGCATTTAAATAATCTTGAACCATCGCATAAATCAGCTCACCTTTTTCGCCGGCTGCCAAACGGATAAATGTGAGATCATTGGCATCAAAGATGCATTGATGGGTCGCATCCAATCCGACCATCACGATATCGACATCATTTCCCAGTGAGTAAACTCTTTCGACAGAAACCGTATCGAACCAGTAATTGAACTCCGCGACCGGCGTTACATTCCCGCGGAAAACCCCGCCACCCATCGACCAGATTTTCTTGACCTTGCGCATCGTTTCTTCATCCTTGTCGATGGCCAAGGCCAGATTAGTCATCGGTCCGACAGAAATGATTTCAACTTCGCCTGGATACTTGCGTACAGTATCCAGAATAAAATCAATAGCGCTGATCGAAGAGATATTGCTTGGATCAGCCAGTAAATCGACACCTCCCAAACCGTCCGCACCATGAACATTTCCGCCATCACGGCTTTCTGCAGGAAGTCCGGCTTTCACACGCGAATAACTGCTGTATGCGCCGCGGTATACTTTGATATCCTTTTTTGCATATCTGATCAGCTTACTGGCATTGTCTGTCGTATGAACAATCCCTTTGTTTCCTGCGACCGACGTAATCCCCAACACGTCAAAATCTTCATAATTAAACAAAGTCAACAGTGCGACCGCATCATCAATGCCCGGATCTGTATCGAATATGATTTTTCTTTTACTCATAATATCATTCTCTTTTCTATCATACGTTGAATATCTTCCATATGTTCATGAAACAGTCGGGACAGAAACAGCTCAAAGAATTTCTTTGAATCTACGGATTGAGCAATATTCGATGATCCGTATCGATCCGTATTCCTGAAATCCACCACCGATTCGCCCATGGCTAATCCTTCGGTCTCAATGGCAACATGTCCGCTTTTAAAGGTCAAAATGCTTCGATCCAGTAAGTAAGCAATGACTAATGGATCATTAATGACACATCCCAACGTCCGCTCCTGAGCCCAGTGAAAATCAACATAGAAACCCGTAATATCGACAACATATTGCGATATCGGCGTTTTGAATTGTCGGATCGTTTCACGCATGTTGGGTGTCAGTAAGATTTTATAGGTCACATCCAAGGGAACCAGTGATAAATTGGGGAGTTTGGCATCAAAGAAAATCTTCGCCGAATGAGGATCACACCAGAAATTATACTCCGCAACCGGTGAACAGTTGCCGCATACGTTGACACTTCCACCCATAATGACAATTTCCTTGGCAAGTTTCAATACTTCGCGATCCATTTGAATGATCGTAGCTAAATTGCTTAATGGACCTAAGGCTGCAATCGTAATCTCGTTTGGATATTGCTTCAGCAGTCGGATAATGACTTCAGAAGCACTTTGTTTATTGGTAGGATCTTCTTTGGGATAATAAACTTCGCCGATACCGTCTTTTCCATGCGTATCGGTGGCATCGACATAATTTCTTTGCAATGGTAATTCACATCCCTTGGCAATCAATACATCTTTTCTGCCAATCATATTCATGGCAAACAAAGCATTTCTTGCGGCTTGATGAACTTCAATATTGCCACTGACCACCGTAATGGCCATCAACTCAAGTTCAGGACTTAACCCCGCCAGTAAAAGTGCCAATGAATCATCGATTCCAGGATCAACATCCATGATAAGTTTCATTTTATTCATACTTCTCATCCTTTGCATACACAAAAAACAAACCGCCAGTTTCCGATTCATTTTGTATCAATTTCGATTCCGGATGATGCAATTTGAGTAAGGGATTTCGAATGACAGAAATTCCGTCAATGTTTTCCGACATCATGGATCTTCCTCCTGATCCACATTCCCCCAATATGTGAACTTTGTCTGTTTCTATTATAAGTCATATCCGCAAGGTAATTCAAATGGTAAAATCATTGATTTTACCTATTTTTTACCTAATGCTCTTGAGTAACACACACAGTTTTGATACTATTACAAATAGGCAGGTGAAGGCAATGAATGTTACCCTTAAAGACATAGCTAAGTTGTGTGGAGTTTCGGTGGCGACCGTTTCCTTGGTTTTAAATAATAAACCCAATCGCATATCAGAAACAACCAAGAAGAAGATCATTGATACAGCCAAAGAACATCACTATCATCCCAATCCGATGGCCTTAAGTTTGGTCACTCGCAAGTCCCATGTCTTGGGATTGATCATTCCCGATGTATCAAACCTTTTTTACACTGAATTCATCCGTCAGGTCGAACTTGAAGCAGCTAAGTACGGTTATACCATCATTTTAGGCAATACCGACGAACAAGGATCCAGAGAGTATGATTATGTCCGGACATTCTTGCAAAGGGGATTGGCAGGTTGTATCCTGATACATTCAAGCATTGATATGGAAAAGTATGATGCGAAAATCGTTGAGTTGGTCAAGCAATCGAAACTGCCGTTTGTACTTATCGATCGCCAACAGAAAGCAAGTAATATTAAGACGCTTTTTATTGATCAAGAACTCGGAGCTTATCTGGCAACCACACATTTACTGAATCTGGGACATACGAAAATCGGGTATATCAGCGGTCAGCTGGATCTCGATCTAAGCAAAATGCGCTATGCCGGATATAAAAGAGCTTTGGAAGAACATAATGTTGCGTTTGATGAGAATCTTGTCGAATTTGGTGATTGGCGTCCGGAAGGCGGTCATCAGGCCGGACTGCGATTGATTTCCAAAGGTGTCAGCGGAATATTCGCAGCCAACGATATGATGGCTTTCG
>JANJWY010000232.1 GCA_024709285.1 Erysipelotrichaceae bacterium | reverse complement strand
GATTTAAAAGTGTATAAACACCAAAACTCAAACCGGCAAAAAGTAAGATCACCAGTGTCCAAATCAGAACATAAAGAAATCCGTTACGCCTCATGATCCATCACCACCGCGTTTATTTTAGCACACATCGGCTCTGCTTTCTCTGTTAATAAGGTGAAATCTTCAATCCAAGGTTCGAAAATGAGGCGAACCTTCTTAAAAATGCGCATTTTCTTCGCATAACATATCAAAGCGATCACATCTTTCTTCGGATCTTCTATATAACCCTCAATTACCTTATGGTATGCCTGAGATCCGATCATGTTGCGATGGCGGATACAATCGAGCACCGTACGTTCCCGATCAGTTATACGGATATGATGCCCATTGAATACCGTCTGATCCTGCCCCAACATAAAATACTTATTATCACGATACATTGTCTTGATGTCCAAGAAATCACTGCGATACTTGATCCTGCTTTCATTTTTGTTGGCAGCAATATAAATCTGCTGAGGCTGCTGATATACATAACCATAAACGAAGGCAGCACTCATCAGGCAAAAAAGTGCATCTGAAAAAAGCGAGAAGGCGCACTCATGCTGATGATGTATTCGATCTGCCGGTACATACAAGCCCCTTTTGATCCTCACAATTTTTTGCTGATCGATTAAATCTTGAATCGTACGAAAAGTAAAACCGGCATCCAATAAACGCTGCGTAGTATACAGAGGATGATAAAACAGTCGTTGGCTCATATTTTGTACCCACAATCTTTCATATTTGTGTCTAGTTAATTATATTTTAAGCCAAAAAAAAGAAGAATGCAATAAAAAACATGGGTTTAACCCATGTTTACTTCAAATTCACCACTGACCGTATGGATTTGGCAAGGTATTTTGCCATCACCGAGATCCCATTGCTGCCGGTTTTTGAGTTTATGCTCTCCGGTCGGTTCATTGATTCGACAGTGACCTGACACAGAGACAAAATCAATCTTTACTGAATCCATATCCTTCAATGTTACCTGCCCATCTCCGCTGACCGTTGCGATCGTCATTTGCTCAGCATTGCTTAACGCTAACTCAGCATCTCCGCTGACCGTTTTTACATTCACTGTCCGATATGTGCCTTCCACATCAATATCACCGCTGGCCAACACACAGTCCAGCAAATCTCCCCTACCCTCTTTGATCGAAACATCACCACTGGCAGATTTTATCCGTACATCCCCAGTATTGCTTATATAATCCAAATCTCCGGTAGCCATTTGAACATCAAATGTTTTACAAACACAATTGCTGACAACAATATCTCCACTGGCCGTCTTGATCGAGCAATCCCCATCCAAGACAATACCGGTATACTCCACATCCCCGCTTGAAGTCGTGATTTTACAGGAATTCAAAGTCGAAGGAAGTGTGACTGAAATCTTCATGTCAACATTTGAACTCACATTGAATAATGGCAATACTTTTATTTCAAAAACATCTCCCTTTTGTTCTCCAACCATCGTATTTGTGAACTTGGAAAGCAATCCGCCTTTATTTAACATAAGTACTTCAACCTTTTCGTTTTGGGACGGTGTTACAACAACATCAGCAAACTTTGCATCAATTACGACATGTCGTACATTTTCACTTGTCTTCTTCTCGTTTTGCACGAGATTATCTTTTTTAACATAATCCGCATCGAGCGATTCCACGATTTCATCAACATCACCCAAATGAGAAATGATGTCTTCCTCACTCAAACCCTCAGCGAACCCGGATTCAAAATGAGCTTCAAAATCCGCAATCAATGATTTTACAAAATCTTCATCCGCAAACTTCAGCTTCTTCTTCAATAAATCCAAATATTCCGTTTTATTCATGATGATCCTCCTTCATCAGTTCATTGACCTGCTCAACAAATTCTTTCCATCCGTCTTTGAGTTTCCGATAGTGCTGATGGCCTATCGGTGTGAGCTTGTAATATTTACGTGCCGGTCCTTCCGACGATTCGACTAGATACGTTTCAAAATAATTTTCCTCATTCAATCGGCGCAACACCAGATACAATGTACCTGCCGCAACAGACATTTGCTTGGATATTGCTTCTGTCAGCTGATAACCATATTTATCTCCTTGAGCCAATTGAGAAAGTACACATAATTCCAAAACGCCTTTTTTAAATTGTGCGTTCATATGTTCCTCCTGTTTGATTATAATATATCACAATGTATATAGTTATGCAATATAGTTATGCAAAAAAAACTGCATCTCTGCAGCATTAGAATTCGAATTCTTTTTTCAGTCGGATGGAGAACACTGCTGTCAATAAAACTGTCAGCAAATCAGCGGCTGGCTGAGCTGCCAGAATGCCATTATACTCGAAGAATCTGGGTAAAATGAGGATCATCGGCAGAAAGAAGATTCCCTGTCGGGCAACTGAAAGGATAAATGCTTCCTTCGCTTTGCCCAACGACTGAAACAGCACCATGTGAATCTGATAGAAACCCATAAACGGCAATGCAAGGCAAATTGCATAAAACATCCGCGAACCATAATATATAACTTCTTCACTGTCAGTGAAAATGCTCATGATCGGACGGGCAAACAACACCAGCATTACTGTCATCACACTCAGAAACATCGTACTCCAGCGAATGGATAAATTGAGCGACTCTTTTAAGCGCTTGAAATTTTTGGCCCCATAATTATAACCGGCAAACGGCTGAAATCCCTGTGCATACCCAATCAAAACATAATTTATGATCATCATGGTACGCATAGCCAAACCGATGGCCGCAACCAAATTGGTACCATACTTGGCGGCTGCACTGTTAATGAACATCATCGAAAAACTCACCAGTGCCTGACGGAAAAACAGAGCAATTCCCAAAGCGAAAATCTCATAAGCAATTTTGATATCAAATAACCATTGAGTGATTTTCCAGCGGACGACCGTATCTTTACCTGTCAAACGCAAAACCAATACAATTGTTGAAATGTACTGTGAAACGATTGTAGCAATGGCTGCTCCATCCAATCCCAGATTTAATCCCCAATCGAACATGAAAATCGGATCGAGAACAATGTTTAACAAAGCACCCAGCATGATGGCAAACATCGGAAACTTGACATCGCCCTCAGCACGCAGAATGTTGTTCATCGTCATGTTTAAAACGATACCGCTCATACCAATGATCATCCACATCGCATATCGGACAGAGTAATCCAATGCATCCGGCGTCGCGCCAAACCAAGGCAGAATCGTAGGCAGATTCCCAATCAGCAAAGCCATTCCTAAAGCAGAAAAAATGATGGCCATAAGCATTCCGGTGAAAACCGACCGTTCGACGCTTCCATAGTCCTTTTTCCCCAACTGACGTGATATCAGCGAACCAGCGCCGATACCGATACCCTGACCGATAGCACTCATGATCATGACCATCGGAAAAGATACCGTGACTGCAGCAATCATGGCTGTACTTTTCAACATGCTTACAAACAGTGTATCGACAAAATTATACAAAGCCGTCGTTAACATCGCAATGATCGACGGTACGGCTAAAAGGACCAATGCTTTACTGACTTTTTCCTCCGATAAAAGGAATTTTCGGCGGGTGTTTATTTCCATTTGATATCACTCCATTGGTATATCATAGAAAGAAGATGAATAATTGTCAACACGTTGTCCAAACTATGATAAACTTATGTAATGAAAGAGGGATTTTATGACAAAAAAGAACTCCATAAAGAATATCATTCACCTTTCCGTCGGTGAGGAAATCGGAAATTCCGTCACTCATGGTGTCATGTCATTATTGCTGCTTGGATTCTTACCCTGGACAGCCGTAGACACTTATATCCGAGGCGGTTGGGTATTATCCATTGGCACATCCATATTTATCATCAGTTTGTTTCTGATGTTTCTGACATCTGCTCTGTATCATGCGATGGCCTATGAGACAAAACACAAATACGTATTTCGGATTTTGGATCATATCTTCATTTATTTCGCTATTGCGGGCAGTTATACCCCGATCGCATTATATATCATCCGCGGATGGCAAGGAACACTTATCCTGATCATACAGTGGGGAATGGTATTGACAGGCATTCTGTACAAATCCATCTCACAAAAATCGATCCCGAAACTCTCTGTGACCATCTATCTGATCATGGGATGGATCGCTGTTTTGTTCTTTCCGGTCATCATTAAAAACTCAACTCCGATCTTCTTGTCTTTTATAGCTCTGGGAGGACTTCTCTACAGCGTCGGAGCCTGGTTCTACACAAAGAAAGAGCGGCCATACTTCCATTTCATCTGGCATCTGTTTATAAACTTCGCTGCTATCAGTCACTTCATTGCGATTATCTACCTGATCTGAATCTGCTGCTTAACGGGTGGGGACTTCTTTTTCCCCCACTCGTTTTCTTTTTGTAATGTAAGATATCGTTTCCAGCGCTCTGGGGATAGTTGTTCACTGATCAGCATCTGTTGAATCTTACATCCCGGTTCACTGCGATGAGTACAATCAGAGAAACGGCAAGAACGTATATATTCCTCAATATCCGAAAACACCTCACAGATACCTTTATTTGCGTCGTATAAGCCCAATTCACGAATACCGGGGGTATCCATGATCATAGCACCATTTCGTAACATGATCAGCTGCCGAAGTGAAGTCGTATGTCGGCCGCGATCATCTTTCTTGCGAATATCGCTGACCGCCATGATTTCATCATCTGCCAATCGATTAGCCAAACTGGACTTCCCAACACCTGAAGAACCCAGAAAGACAATGATTTTACCTTTTTGAATATACCTTTCGAGATGATCAATTCCAAAACCGGTCGTTGAACTGATAGCAAAACAATCGATTCCCGGAAACTC
>JANJWY010000220.1 GCA_024709285.1 Erysipelotrichaceae bacterium | reverse complement strand
AATGGAGTTCATCAACCAATGCCACCATCAGGACATCGGTGTTATCATTGATTTTGTTCCCGTTCACTTTGTAAAAGACTACTTTGGTTTGATTGAATTTGACGGAACACCGTTGTTTGAATATCCGAATCCTCAGGATGCGCACAGTCAATGGGGAACCATGGTCTTTGATTTATGGAAAGAAGAAGTGCGGAGTTTCTTAATGTCAGCCGCATCGTTCTGGATGGATGTTTATCACATCGACGGAATCCGTATCGATGCCGTATCCAATATCATCTATTGGCACGGCGATAAGAAACGAGGCGTCAATGAAGGTGCATTGGCCTTTGTGCGACGATTGAATTATTACTTGTCTCAACGTTATCCGAGTGCGGTCTTGATTGCTGAAGACTCATCCGATTATCCGAAAGTCACTCATCCGACCTTTGAAATGGGATTGGGGTTTGATTATAAATGGGATTTGGGATGGATGAATGACACGTTGAAGTACTATGCCATGGATCCGATTTTCCGCAGTTATCATCATCATCAGCTGACGTTCAGCATGGCATACTTTTATTCCGAAAAGTTTATCATGCCTTTGTCTCATGATGAAGTCGTTCATGGTAAAGGTACGATCATCAATAAGATGTGGGGTGACTATGATCAAAAGTTTGCTCAGGTAAAGAACTTATACCTTTATATGTTTACTCATCCGGGTAAAAAGCTGAACTTTATGGGAAATGAACTTGCTCATTTCAGAGAGTGGGATGAAAACCGCGAGATGGACTGGCATCTGCTTCAATATTCCCGACATTATTCACTCAATCGGTTTATGGTCGATTTAAACCGCATCTATACCCATCATTCTTGTCTGAGCCGCTATGACTTCGAACACCGCGGTTTCCGTTGGATCGATGCGGATAATGCAAGTCAAAGTGTATACTCATACTATCGCGAAGATGAAAAGAGCATCATCGTGACGGTTTTGAACATGACACCCGTAGCATATGAGCAATTCCACATCGGAGTTCCTTTGGCAGGTGAATATGCAGAATTGATCAATTCGCAAAAGGCGATCTATGAAGGCAGCGACATGTGCAACTATGTACCGATTAAAGCTATTGAGGAAACATGTCATAATCTGCCCTTTAAAATCATCATCCGGCTTGCTCCGTTTGCGGCGATGATGTTTGAGATCAATAAAGTATAATTTGTGTTTTTTGTGAAAATCTGATAAGATTCTACATGGACTTTATAGGAGGTCGCATTGATGTTTAAAGACAAACACGATTTTAAACGCGATTTTACACAGCGCGTTGTTGAGAAATATGGCCGTTCGGTTCAACAATCCCATCGCACTGAGCGATATATGGTTCTGGGGGATATGGTTCGAGATTACGCTTCAATCCACTGGAAACAATCCAAAGAGGAAGCTGCCAATATCGGGGCTAAGCAAATGTTCTATTTTTCGATGGAGTTTTTGATTGGCCGTTTACTGACCAATAATCTGATGAATTTAGGAATTCACGGTGTCGTTAAAGACGGATTGGCTGATCTGGGCATCGATTTAAACGAGCTTGAAAACCTGGAATCGGATGCCGGATTAGGGAATGGCGGTCTTGGTCGCTTAGCCGCTTGCTTTTTAGATTCTTTGGCATCCCTGTCACTTCCGGGACACGGCATCTGTTTGCGCTATGAATATGGATTGTTCAGACAGAAAATCATCGATGGATATCAAGTAGAAGTGCCGGACCAATGGATGAAACTGGGTAATGTATGGGAAGTCCGTAAACCGAAGCATGCGGTCGATGTCAAGTTTTGGGGTCGGATCGAAATGCGCAAAGATGATGCCGGCCGATTGTATTTTGACCATGTCGATGCCGAACATGTCCGGGCAGTGCCTTATGATATGCCGGTGGTCGGCCGTGGTACGGATACGACCAATACCTTACGCTTATGGGGGGCTGAAGCTTCTGACATTTTGCCAAAGAATAAGGATTTCCGTCAGTATATTCAGGAAATCAATGAAATCTGTCAAAACGTTTATCCTGATGATTCTACCGAGCATGGCCGTTATTTGCGTCTGAAACAACAATACTTCTTTGTTTCGGCCGGGTTAAATGCAATGATTAAGGCTCATTTGCGCGTGTATCCGAATTTGGATAATTTTTCGGATAAAGTGGCCATTCAGCTCAATGATACGCATCCGGTTCTGGCTATTCCTGAGTTGATGCGCATATTGATGGATGAATATGAATACAACTGGGAGTCTGCTTGGAATATCGTCACGAAGACCATGGCTTATACCAATCATACCGTGCTTGCGGAAGCGTTGGAAAAGTGGCCGGTCCCGTTTGTTCAATACCTTCTTCCGAGAATTTACATGATCATCGAGGAAATCAACAGCCGATTTATCAGTCATTTGCGCCAAACATATCCCAACGATCCGGGCAAGCAGTATCGGATGTCCATAATCAAAGACGGTCAAATCCACATGGCTCATTTGGCAGTCGTTGGTTC
>JANJWY010000189.1 GCA_024709285.1 Erysipelotrichaceae bacterium | reverse complement strand
GATGGATGCTGCACATTCACAGTCCGGCCAAGTGACCGAACGGTTGAATATCGCACCGACTTCCTTTGCCACATTCCAAAGCGCATTAAAATCCGCACGGTTGGGCGTTTGCTTGACATCCAAAATCTCATCATCCAATCCCAGATAGACCAACGGATCTTCCCCGACGATCGCATCATCGCCCAACACTTCAATGCCTGCACTTGAATCCGGACGCAAGAACTTCTCATCGACGCCCAATTCATTCAACGAACAAATCATCCCACACGACTCAACCCCGCGCACCACAGCTTTCTTGATGGTCAATTGCGGCAATACCGCGCCAAGACGCGCCACAATGACCTTTTGCCCTTGGGCAACATTGGGAGCACCGCACACGATTTGTTCGACCTTATCGCCTAAATTGACCGTAGTAACGCTTAAATGATCGGAATCCGGATGACGGTCACATGTCAGAACTTCACCACTCACCAAATCCGCGCGGCAAGCCAACGTTTCGATTCCTTCTACTTCCAAACCTGCGATCGTCAGACGATCGGCTAATTCCAAAGATGTGATATCAGCCACTGAAACATAATCGTTCAGCCATTTTTTACTTACTTTCATGTGCTTTCCTCCTACTCAAACCGCTTAAACAGACGTAAGAACCGGGCATCATTGATATAGCAATGACGGATATCATCAATGCCATACTTCAACATTGCGACCCGCTCGACCCCCAACCCAAAAGCAAATCCCGTATATTTCTGACCATCGATTCCGGCCATCTCAAGTACATGCGGATGAACCATTCCGGCACCCAGGATTTCAATCCAACCCGAACCCTTGCAGACATTACAACCCTTGCCATTACAAATATGACACGACACATCAACTTCAACACTAGGCTCAGTGAATTGGAAATAGCTCGGACGGAAACGGATGACACGCTGTTCCCCAAACATCGACTTCGCCAACAATTGAAGTGTACCCTTCAAATCTGCCAGAGTAATGTTTTCTCCGACGACCAATCCTTCGATCTGCGTAAACTGATGACTGTGAGTCGCATCGTCATCATCACGACGATACACCTTGCCCGGACAAACGACTTTGATCGGCAAAGAATCGGCTGATTTTTCCAACGTCCGGGTTTGAATAGCCGTGGTATGAGTGCGCAACAGCCACTGCGAATCGACATAAAAGGTATCTTGCATATCGCGTGCCGGATGATCGGCCGGAATATTGGCACGTTCAAAGTTATATAAATCAAGTTCGACTTCCGGACCTTCAACGACCCGATAGCCCATGGATCGGAAAATATCTTCGATTTCCTGTTGAACCAAGGTCAATGGATGAAGATTACCGATTGGAAAATTTGTGGCTGGCAAGCTGATATCGATCCAGTCCTTCGCCATTTTCTCTTGTAAAGCAACTAGCGCAAGTGCTTCCTGCTTTTCCTTTAATGCCCTCTCCAACTCTTCTTTGCAGTCGTTGATAAGCGCACCAAAAGCAGGTCGCAAGGATGCATCCAAATCTTTCATGCCACTCATTAAACCCGCAACCAATCCTTTTTTACTCAAATACTCATTTCGAACCAAGGTCAGCTCATTTAAATCCGAACTTTGTGCAATAGCAGCTAATCCTGCCTCTTTGACTTCTGTGATTTCTCTCATATGTTCCCTCTTTTTCTAAATAAAAAAACGTCCCCAACAGGAACGTTTGACCGCGGTACCATCCTGATTCACGCATGGCGTGCACCTTAACTTCCTTAACGCGGAGTACGGGAGCGATTAACCCCTCTTCCAGATGAATTCACAACCCATTGCGCAAGTCCTTTACACCAACCGACTCTCGCTATCCGCAAGGAATTTGTTACTATGTCTGTTCAACGATTTACACGCTTATTATAAAGGAACTGTGCAGAAATTACAACCTCGGCTTTGATGTGCGTAGATAAGCAGCAAACCATATGCCACCGATCATCATTAACAATCCACCGGAAATAACTGATCCCCACAATGTAACTTCAAAATGACGGATTAGCAAATCACGGAAATAATCGGGATAAATCATGATTTGCCGATAAGCACCGCTTAAGAGCACCCCTGAAGGAGCAAGGATCAACAGCCATCCCGTCATCACTGATACATAGGCCATATTGCGGTTGTGATTGCGCCGATCAAGGCGAAAAAGGATTTGTTGTTGAATCAACAGAATGAAAAGCAAAAGGATGATCACCGGATATACAATCTTATTAAAAGAGACTGTAAGTGTGAAAAAGGATTGATGCAATGGTATCGAAACTGCCGCTTGAAAAGCTTCAGAGACTTCTTGGGACATTTCATCAATACCTGACAAAACTTCCTGAGTCAGACTCAACCCTTGAGTCACGGCATATTGTTGAAGGGCATCGGATACATCCTGATGAAAAAGAGCTGTCTGAATCGAAGTCAATTCCGCCACTGACTCTCGATAAGGTATGGTAACACATTGCTTGGCATAGCTGATAAAGTCAATGCTGCTGACAAATTC
>JANJWY010000183.1 GCA_024709285.1 Erysipelotrichaceae bacterium | reverse complement strand
GATGGATGTACTGATTGACAGCATGGGAAGTGTGACAAGCATCACTTACCTGACATTGAAAAGAAAAAAAGAGGTGAATGTATGAATCTGGTCGTCATCGGTACCAGCTGGATCACAGACATGTTTATATCTGCCGCGCTTCAAACCCGTCAGATCCGCTTTTTAGGTACTTGTTCGCGAAGCTTAGCAAGAGCAGAAGCGATGAATATCAAGTTTGGCGGAGAAAAAACATATTCAGATATCGATGAAGTCATTGCGGATGGAGATGTTGACATCGTTTATATCGCCTCGCCCAATTCGCTTCATTATCCACAGACAAAAAAAGCCCTGTTCGCCGGTAAGCATGTCATTTCGGAAAAGCCGATCGTAAGCAATATCCGTGAAATCGACGATTTAATTGAAATCAGTAAGACTGCTACGGGCATGCTTTTTGAAGGTATCACAACGCTGCATTTGCCAGGACTGGAAATCATTCGCCAACACTTATCCATGTTAGGCAAAATCAGTATCATCTCTACCGAATTTAATACTTTATCCGGCAAATATCAGGACTACCTGCAAGGAAAAGATCCCAACGAGTTATCCCTTAAATTCTCCGGAAGTACTTTAGTCGATTTGGGCATATACAACATATATTTTGTCATGCTGCTGTTTGGATTGCCGACGACTGTCCGCTATTTTGCCAATAAGGGAATCAGCGGAGTCGATCTTTCCGGAGCACTGATCATGCAATATGAAGACAAGATTGCCGTAGCGGTGGTTGCGAAAGACAATCCCGGAGATAACCGTACGTTGATTCAAGGGGAAAACGGATATATCAAAGTCAACGGTTATGTCAATGCGCTAAGTGCTATTGAAATCGTATGCAAGGGAGAAAGATTTGAGTTTTTCGTCCCTAACTACCCCAATCATATGCGCCATGAATGTGAGGCAATGTTTGACTGCATGACCCGAAACGACCGACAACTCATGTTGGAATGGCTCAATCTGTCACGATCTGTTACCGAAATCTTAGATATTGCCAGAAAGGATGCCGGCATCGTATTTGCTGCGGATAAAAATGATGGTTAAAGCGCTTATCTTCGACATGGACGGAACGCTGATCGACAGTGAAGAAAAATATATCACTGCCTGGCAAAAAGCTGTTGATTTGCATCAGTTCAATTTGACACACCAAGATTTGCTGGGTATCTGCGGCATCAGTGCCAAAGAAGAAATTGATTACTTATACAAACGTTTAAAATCCATGGACGATGTTTTTTTAGCCATTGAATCAAGCAAAGAGATTTTTCTGACCATGGCCAAACAAGGCTTCGTTTCTTTAAAACCAGGCATACGCGAACTGATTGACTACTGTAAGCAAAAGGGAATTGCCACCGCTTTAGCAACCTCGACCTACCAGCCCCTGGCAAGAAAATACATCGATTTCATCGAGGGATATCACGATGACGATTTTGATGTTCTTATTTTTGGAGACATGGCCACACATGCCAAACCGGATCCCGAAATCTTCAATCTGGCACAAGAAGCGCTGAAAATCCCAAAAGAAGATTGTCTGATATTGGAAGATTCTCATTACGGTATCATGGCTGCCAATCATGCGGGAATTAAGGTCGCATGGATCAAAGATATGGTTGATCTCAGCCTGCGCAACGATATTCACATGGATATGACTTTTGATACCGCCACAGAACTTCAGATATGGTTGGAAACATATGAATAAAAATGTAGAAATTTTTATATCGTTTGCACGCATCGGAGCGCTGACCTTTGGCGGCGGATATGCCATGATTCCGATATTGCGCAAAGAGGTCATTGATATCAAAGGATGGATCAATGAAGAGTCCATGATGGATGCCTATGCCATCGCTCAAGTGTCACCGGGAATCATTGCTGTAAATACATCCGCATTGATCGGTTTTCAACTGCACGGAAAAAAAGGAGCGCTCAGCGCTGCTTTAGGACAAGTATTTCCTTCCATTCTGATCATAACCCTGATTGCCGCATTTCTTCAGCAAGCCTTTCTGATTCCCATCGTAACGCAGATATTCGCTGCGATCCGCATTGCTGTTGCCGCACTGATCATCAATACAGCCACGACCTTATTTAAAAAGGGTATCATCGACATATTTTCCGGCATGATTTTCACACTTGCCTTTATTGCCATCGTCATCTTTGCGATTTCACCGGTGTACATCGTACTCGCTTCCGCCATTTTTGGCATATTGATTAAAACGATCGGAGGTAAAAGGGTATGATCTACTGGACCTTATTCTGGGAATTTCTTAAAATCGGTTTTGTTGCGATTGGCGGCGGACTGGCTACCTTGCCGTTTCTATATGATCTGACAGTCAAGACGAATTGGTTTACGGCTGCGATGCTTGTCGATATGATCGCGATTTCTGAATCGACACCCGGACCGATCGGTATCAATATGGCTACTTATGCGGGGTATACGGCCGGATCGGTCGCCGGTGGAGTAATAGCTTCGCTTGCCCTGATTCTTCCTGGTGTAATCCTGATGATGATCATCGGTAATGCCATGTCGAAATTTAAAAACTCACCGTTGTTACTCAAGATATTCTATGGCATCCGCCCGGCGGTTGCCGCATTGATTGCCTATGCCGCCTGGGAAATCATTAAGGTAACGATGTTGACCAACAGTGAAAATCTGTGGCAGGCACAACTGAAATACCCGGCAATCGGATTCTTTCTGATTTTGGTTATAATCTTGAAACGGTTTAAAATTCATCCGGTAGCTATCATTGCCTTTGCTGCACTAACCGGTGCATTGTTCCGTTTTTAAAAGGGCTTTCGCCCTTTTTTACGGTTGTGGATTAATGATGTGTCCCATAAAGAGGATC
>JANJWY010000175.1 GCA_024709285.1 Erysipelotrichaceae bacterium | reverse complement strand
GTAACACTCCTATGTTAGGTTTTTTAATTGATTGACATCACTTCAATTTAAAATACTGCAATATCTCCATAACTGGTTTATCAGATCGATCCAACTAATCCTCTGTCTTTATCAGTACTTTCCCTAAAAATAAACCACTGGCATAATACTCTAGTGCCTTTCTTCCCTCATTTAAAGTAAAGCGTTTTGAATCAATGATTGGATTTAATAGACCATTTTCAAAAATCTTATTGATCTGGGGAAGGTTGCGATTAGCATTCAACTGCACACATGAAAACTTCTTACCATACTTTTTCTCAAGTTGCTTAGACATAAGCATTATTCGAATGACTTTTAGAAGATCGCCACCTATAGAAATGTATTCACCGTTTTCTTTTAGTTTCCTAGAATACCTATGGAATGGACGATTGGTTTTACAGTCAATAATAATGTCGTACTTCATATCAGACTCAGTAAAATCCTCTTTTTGATAATTTACAAATGCATCGTACCCTAACTGTAGCAAGAATTCTCTTTTTGCTTCAGAATCAACACCGGTAAGATGAACTTTATGGTTTTTTAGCATTTGCACTACATAAGTACCTACGCCACCTCCCGCACCATTAACGAGTATATTCATGCCCTCTTTTATCTCAGAAAAATCATGTAGCGCTTGATAAGCGAGCATACCTGCTTGAGGGATTGCTGCTGCTACTTCAAAAGACATTCCCTCCGCCATATGACAAATTTGATTTTCACGAGTTGCGACGTATTCAGCGAAACCACCAAATTTGTGACTGCTTAAGTCTCCATAAACTTTGTCACCCACTTTAAATTTTGAAACGCTCTGTCCTACCGCCTCTACGACTCCGGCAATATCACATCCCATGATCTGTATTTTTGGACGAAATGGACCTGCCAAAAGCCTGTTAATCCATGGCTTCCCTTCAATGTTACTGAGATCCCAGTCGTTGATAGAAACTGCTTTAATTTTTACAAGAATCTCATTAACAGCAATTTCAGGTTTTGGTACTTCAATAATACTCATGTTCTCAGGAAAACCATATTTTCGTACAACCCATGCTTTCATTTGGTAAACCTCCAATTTCTTTTTGTATGCCATTCCAAGTACTAGTCCCACAAAGCCCAAAAAATCTGGATTAATATTTTGATTTTTTTGAATTATAAAAAAATCAATTACTTATGATACGGTTCGTTATAATGAATCTTGTATGCCCGATATATCTGTTCAATCAGAATCAGACGAGCCAACTGATGTGGAAAGGTCATTTCTGAGATTTTAAGCCTGAAATCAGCCCTCTTTCTCAGAGAGTCACTTACACCGTGAGAACCGCCGATCACAAATGTGATATCACTGTTCCCATGAACATATTGCTTGAAAATATAATGACTGAAATCCGTTGAACTTACGTTCTTACCTGACAAATCCAATAAAACGACATGATGGCTTGGGGATATCAATGTCAGAAGTTTCTCAGATTCCGCCCTTTTTACAATCTCAATATCCGCATCCGAAGCATTCTTGGCAAGAATGGCTTCATCAATCTCGATTATATCTAACTTCACATAGGGGATCAGCCGCTTCACATATTCCGAAATAAGATCCTTGTTTGCCTTTTCCTTGATTTTACCAACCGCCAATATGCGGATCATTGCAAACGTACCCGGGCTGTAATCAGTTCTCCATCCCGACTTACAACGATATCCACCAAATCATTGACCTTCTTACCATATAACAATTTTCTGAACTGTTTGAAACTGGTGATTTCAACACCGTCAAAACTGATAATGATATCTCCTTGAAGAATGCCGGCAGTCTGTGCCGGACTTCCTGATACGACCGAAGTAATATATAATCCGTTGGTTTGATTGAGTTGTATGCCATAAGAATTCTTCTGGTATATGGACATTTCACTGATTCCTACGGCTGAGACGCCTAACACCGGACGTATGACCCGGCCATTGGCCTCCAACTGTTCCATAATCGCTACCACTTCGTTGATTGGAATGGCAAAACCCATGCCCTCGACCGACTCTAAAGCAATCTTCATTGAGTTGATCCCAATCAGTTCTCCAGCCAGATTGATCAATGGGCCGCCGCTGTTTCCCGGATTGATCGCAGCATCTGTCTGCAATACGATCATATCCCAATCAGCAACGCCGTTGTTATCCAAATCCACGGGTACGACTCGGTCCTTGCCAGACAGAATCCCCATGGTTACTGATCCGGCAAATTCATTGCCCAACGGACTGCCGATAGCCAAAACCCACTCTCCGACTTTTGAGAGCGCAGAATCGCCTGCCTTAAAAGGAACGACCTCGAAATCTACGATGACTTTGATCAGTGCCAAATCCGTAAACAAGTCTGAGCCCATGATTTCTCCGGTTATTTCGACTCCATTGGCAAAAGCAATATCTACCCGATCAGCTCCGTTGATGACATGATTATTGGTAATGATCAGAATCTCATCATCATTGACCTTGTAAACCGCTCCGCTTCCCGTACTGTAAAGATTATTGAACCGATACGAATGTACGCCCACCACTTTCTCAAGTGATTTATCGACGATTTCCGTTACATCGGTCGTAAACTGCGTAACCTTTGTTTCAACGATGTGTGTGGATTGTGATCCGCTCAAATCTTTGACTTTATCATTGAGCAATTGTACTTGTAGCGCAAGAAAAATATTAAAGGCTAATAATATGACGACTAACAGGGATAGAAAACGTTTCATGATATAGAACCTCCTGTAACGATTTCGAATTGATATGCAATTTTCAGTTTTGGTAAATACCCTAAAGAATTCAACAAGTCAAAGGTTGTTTGATAAGCAAGAACAAAGGTATTTGCCTCTTCGCTCAAATGAGCCAATACAATCTCTTTCGTTTTTAATGTGACGATCTTACCCAATACTTCCGCACATGCCTGATTGCTTAAATGTCCGTTGTCAGAAAGTATCCGTGTTTTAATCCCGTGGGGACGGCGTGAATTCATTAATAACTCCGGATCATGATTGCTTTCAAGTATGATAAACTGTGCATCCTTGATCATCGGAATCAATGAGCTTTTAATGTATCCGGTGTCGGTAATATAAACCAGCTTTTCGTGAGCATCTTCAAGTATATATCCGACGGTTACTTCGCTGTCATGAGATAAGGGTATCGGAGTTATGGTCAGATCGTTGATATGAAATGACATAAAAGGGACTACCTGTTGATAGCCCTGACCGTTATTGATGGGGATTGGTGAAAATATTGGTATATTCGCAAACATTTTCACCTGACTCACATGATCGGAGTGACCATGAGTAATAAGCAAGGCATCAACTTGTGTATAGTTTATATCAATCGTCGAAAAACTGTTAATCAAATGCTTTTTGGTCGAACCGCAGTCGATAACTACCGTCGACTGATTTGTTTGCACAACAAAACAATTGCCCTTAGAGCCGCTTGCCAGAGAGTAGTACTTCATTTTATCAGCATCCCAGCACGCGGCAAGGATTAATTAACGTTCCATTTTGCCAGACTTGGAAATGGGTATGAGGTCCGGTTGTTCGTCCGGTCATACCGATACGGCCGATTGCTTCACCTTTTTCCACAGCCACACCTTCCGGAAAATATCCCGGAGAAGCCATATGTCCATAATAAGTACGATAGCCGTTGTTATGATCAATAATGACATAGTAACCGCCAATTGAAGTATAAGCTCTTTTCGTTACGATGCCTCTGTCTGCCGCATAAATCGTTCCATACCGGTCATACCGGTTTTGGATATCGATCGCACGATGTCCGGAGTAACAATACCAGCCGCAGGAAACATACGGATTATTGACAGGCCACCGGAATTTTCCGCTACCTATGCCCGGAATGACTTTTGTACCATAAGCAACGACTTCTTGAACCGGTTGCTTGGTGATTGTTTCAGATATGGATTCCCCTTTGATCAGGACACCATTCACAAAAGTTTCTTTATACTTAACGTTTTTCGAACCTTCTACTTCACGCGTCAAAACCTTGGACAATCCCTCACGAATCGATGGGTCTGCCACATACTTCGTATTTGGAGGATACACGACTTCTTTTGCCAAACGCTCACGAGTAACAACGACACTGATCGGAGAATTGAAGTAAGTAACATTCAATTGTAATCCCGGTTCTAATACCTGATCTGTAGACTTAAGCTTTTCATTATTAATCGTAATCAACTGCTGAGCCGATAAGCCGGTCTTATAACCGACACCTTCCACCGTGTCAAAAGGTGCTACAGTATACGTCTTGATTTCCGTATCATATCCATAACTCAAAAAATAAATGATTTCATTCTGATTCTTCAGAATCTTATTTCTGGAGGCAAGCCCTTTGGTGATAGAGGTTGATTCCAGTACATTGATTCCGGTATCGATGGAACCATACGTAGTCAACGGAGGAATATCACGCTTGTTTTTGATGTCATCATACGCTGACTTAGAGATGAAATTCAATAAGTACAATTCTTTTGCCTTCTCAAACTCTTCAATATCCTTAACGTAAATGATTGCGCCATTAGAAAATTCTATTTTAAAAACTTCTACGGAAAACAAGTCATTTATCTGTAAGTATTCAACTACCAGATTATCCACATTGCTATACTCAAAATAACTTAATTCAAGTGTCGTATATATATCTTCGCCCAAACCGATCTTTGAGCCAGGAAAATCTGCGGCATACAATTCCTGATATGTCTTGTCGAGAATTTCATCTATAATCGCAGGATCATTCAATACACCCAACAAACGCCCTGCCTCATATATCTTCGTAACCATTTGCGGCTGATCATACACACGCAAAATTTCCTGCTTAAATACAGCTCCATCCAATTCGGCTTGGATCCGTATTTGTTCAGGACTCTGACTCTGATTGGCACCGGATGTAATCAAGGTGATCACCAGACTCATGGCGATGGCAAACACAACAGGTAAAAACTTTTTCATTCAGACTCCTTACTGACCAGAATCATCTTTTGCAATATTATAGAACGCATTGATCTTAAGGTCAAATGCTAACTCAAACTTGCCGGTTGGTCCGTTACGATGCTTAGCAATATCAATTTCTGCCTTGACCTGTTTGTCATCGCTCTTCTCTTTCTGATAATACTCATCACGATATAAAAACATGACGATGTCCGCATCTTGTTCCAGCGCTCCGGATTCACGCAAATCCGATAACATCGGACGTTTATCTTCACGTCTTTCAACCAAACGTGACAACTGAGAAAGCGCAATGACCGGTACTTGCATTTCACGAGCCAAAGCTTTTAGACTTCGAGAAATCTCAGAAACTTCCTGTTGCCGGTTCTCATTGTTTCGACCACTACCCATAATCAGCTGGATATAGTCAATTACGACCAATCCCAATCCATGTTCTGCACGTAATTTGCGGCATTTCGAAAATATTTCCGAAACGCGGATGGAAGGTGTATCATCCACATACAGCTGCATCGCTTTCATTTCGGTGGCTGCTTCATTCAGCATGTTCCATTCCGTACCTGACAGATATCCCGTACGAAGTTGTGAACTTGGAATCATAGATGCGGCCGAGAGCATCCGGGTTATCAATTGTTCCGCCGGCATTTCCAATGAGAAAAGGGCGACTGGCTGTTGATTATGACGGGATACCTGCATGGCTAAGTTCAATGCAAACGCCGTTTTACCCATGGAAGGACGTGCGGCCAATATGATCAAATCCCCGCGTTGTAAGCCGTTGGTCAAACCATCCAAAGCTTTAAACGATGTTTTCAACCCGGTAATATTGCTTTTATTGGAACTCATTTTCGTGATGGTTTCCATGACGGTTGAAACAACTTCCTTAGCATTACGGAAATCCGAAGCCCGACGGTTACGCGTGACATTCAAAATGCTTTTTTCCGCCTGATCCATGACATCATCCAATTCACCGGAATGTACAAATCCATCTTCAGCGATTTTCTGAGCCGTCAAAATCAGATTACGCATATACGCGCGATCTTGAATCATTTCAACATAATACTTAACATTCGCGGATGACACAGAGTGGTCCGCCAATTGTAAAATATAGTCTGCTCCGCCGATGGATGGCAGTTGACCACGTTCACTTAAGCGAGTGATCAGACTGGTTCCATCAACCGGTTTACCCATATCGTTAAGATCGGTGATGGCCGTGAATACTTTCTTATGAGCTTCAAGAAAGAAATCTTCCGGAATCAAACCGGTTTCAATAGCAGTTTTAATGGTATTGGGATAAATAAGCATGGCACCGAGCAATGCTTGTTCTGCTTCTAAACTGTGGGGCAACTGCCTCATGACTTTCACCTCAGTTCTTTGCTTTTAAGTGTACCGTAATAAACCCTTCAACATCGCGATGCAAATCAATCAACACTTTACTTACACCAAGCTCAGACAGCATTTCAGTTTTCATCTTGCGCTTGTCAATGACGATCTTATGTTTCTTATTCAATTCTTCAGCCACTTGTTTTGTGGAAATTGAACCAAAGACTTTGCCCTTCTCACCGGTCTTAACCTCAAACACCAATGTGATTTTTTCCAATTGTTCTTTTAGCTTAAGAGCATTTTCTTTATGTTTGGCTTCCTCATCCTTTGCATGTTGCTTCTGATCTTCCAAAACTTCCATGCTCTTACTCGAAGCTGCCAATGCCAGTTTATTTCTGAATAAGAAATTGCGGGCATAACCATCAGAAACTTCTACGACTTCACCCTTTTTCCCGACATTTTTTACATCGGATAACAAAATTACTTTCATGAACTAACCCTCCTGTTCAAAATATTCTTGAATGCTTTTATCTAACAAAACTACCATTTGCTCGATGGTTGTGTTTTCGCGTTGCAACGCCGCTGCTGAAAAGTGACCGCCACCGCTTAATTTCTCCATGATGACCTGAACATTGATTTTCCCTTTGGAACGGGCGGAAACAGCTACCTGATGATCATCGATGCGAGCTACCACAAACGATGCTTCAACATTCTTGACCGAAAGCAACATTTCTGCCACTTGTGACATGATGCTTCGCGAAACGATTGCTTTTTCTTCATATGGCGCAATAACGACACCTTTGGCGCGTTGCTGAGAACATTTTAACATGCTTGTCTTCAATTCGAATTCGCCAAACTCATCTTTCAGTAAATTATCAGCTTCCACCGTATCAGCTCCCATGTTTTTAAGAACGGAGGCTGCTTCAAATGTGCGTGATCCAGTTCTGTTTCTGAAACGATTGGTATCGATCAACATGCCGGTAAACATGATCGTAGCTTCTTCCATCGATACATCTACACTCGAAACCTGGTAAGGAAACAACTCTGCGACCAATTCACTGACGGAAGAGGCAGATGATTCGATATAGACAAGTACCGGATTGAAAGTAAAATCACTGCTGCGTCGATGATGATCGATGACAATGACCTTCTTCGCTTTTTCTATGACTGAAGTCGCATTACTGAAAACCGCATTGTTATGATCCACCATGATGACCAAAGTATTGGCATCCAATATTTCCAACGCTTCCGATTCACTTACAAACCGGTGACGCTGATTCAGAATTTCTTTATACTTCAATAAAGCTCCGGACAGTTTGATTTCCGTTCCACCGGACTTTGATACAATATAAACTTCCTTATCATAACTCAGTGCGATCCGACTCATACCGATAGCAGCACCCATACAGTCAAAATCCATCTCTTTATGCCCGACAATGATGACTGTTTTGGACTGTTGAATCAAATCACGAATCGTCTGGGCAATGACCCTGACACGTACTTTACTGCGCTTTTCCTGCGCCTGACTGCTGCCGCCGAAATACTTGGTATCTTCATTGAAAGATTTGATGGCCACCTGATCTCCTCCGCGACTTTGAGCAAGTTCAAGAGCGGTGTTGACCATTTCTTCCAATTGCAAGAAATCCGAGGTTTTTCTGGAAAATGCCATGGATAATGTAATAGCTACATCCGCATCTGCCGCAGCTTTGCGAATGTAAGATAAAATATCAAACCGGTTATTCATGACATTCTTATAAATTCGCTCATTTAATACGACCAGGAAGCGGTCGGATTTTATTCTGCGCAGAAACATCCCATGCTTCTTCGCCCAATCAACAACAGGCTGACGGATTTGTGAATCGATCAGTGCTATCTTTTGTTCTTCTTCATATTGTGTCGTCTCTTCGTAGTTATCGATATGAATCAATCCAAGAACGACTTGTTCATCCTCATACGCAGATTCTAATCGATTGATTTCGGTAATATCACGGAAGAAAAGTAATTGAGCATTATCCTTACGTATAACTTCATAAATTGTGTCATTGACTTCAATCGTCAGACTTTCGCTGTCACCGGTAAAGAGTTTGTTGATTTCCGGCGACAATGCCGTGATTTTTGAGCCGATAAGTGAAATGCCGCGCTGATCAAACATCTCGCTCATCCAAGTGACATTATAGTTTTCATCATAAGTAACGATCCCGACACCTCCGATTTCAAGGGCATCTTTGGCATCTTTGCCGAGCACACGTGTAATTGAGAAAATCCGATCGCGCTGATCTTTTTCGTATGTCTGAATGATCAGGTAAATAAATGAGATATTCATTAATAAATAAATGAATAACAGAAGATAGACATAATTAAAAAGAAATATGAAGAAGATGAAAAGAATGATGATTTCAAACAGCAGGATTATAGCGATTTTTGATTTCAGTCTATCAAAGCTTTCAAGCATTCTTTTTCACTCCCAACAGTGTTTGGCGGATATCGGTTACCATGTCCAAAAGTCCGATAAGCAACAATGGAAACACAGCAATCGTCGGTATGAGTAAAAGGCTGAGAACAGCCGTAAAAACCAAAGTGTGGATGCGATAGCGCTTTTGAAGTACAGCAAGCAGAATGAGCGCATGAGAGACGATGGCAATCGTTGAGAAAATAAACAAAGTATAGCCGACATTTTGTCCCATCTGATTCAACTTTAGTTGTGTGACCAGCGGCCATGCAAACAGTAATGCCATAAGTATATAGCCGACGTACGCCGGAAACTTGAATTTTGATAATGGGGTCGATGGGGGTATGGTAATACGGACGACCCGACTCAGCAATATGCGGGCAAATATATGTAAAAGATAGGCTTCTAAGATGGCTCCGAAGAAGATAGTCATAACGATGACCAATCGGATGACATTCGCTTCACCGCTAATCGGTTCGACATCCATGGCACGTAAAAATTCAGTCACGATTTTTATTTCATCACCCATATCATAACCGAAAAACGATGCAAATAAAACCATGGAAAGAAAATAGATGATGGTTGTAAATAGCGATGTAAACAAAAACTGGGTCCTGTTATCAAATTTCTTATTTATGCCTAACCCGTAAAACAGCCCGACCAATCCATACATAGCCGCAAATATCAATGAAGGCAATGTTGATAACATAAGAGCAATTATAACCACACCAACATAAGGAAGCCAACCGGCTTTGAAACCATAGCGAGCTGTATAAATAATGATGGGCAAAGGAATGATCCAGGCAAAATAAACATTCAGCTGACCGGCAAATTGCCTGTCGATGAGCAGAAAAACACTGATCAATGCGATCATTGCGGCTCCCTCAGTGATTTTTCGGACTTCTTTACGCATGTGTTTCTCCTTATTACAAAAAACCTCCACCGACTTG
>JANJWY010000099.1 GCA_024709285.1 Erysipelotrichaceae bacterium | reverse complement strand
GGCGACTGAAAACTCTCGTTGGGTTTCAGAGGCCAATGGAAATGAGTCGGATGAATGCCACTCAAAATTCTGAGTCGGTCATAGGCACTGACTTCGATGTTGCTTTGATGATTGCCGGAGTATATCAGATTGACACCCAGACACTCACCGACATCTTCGTCGGTATGCGCTTTCTTTAGGATAAAAAACGGATTTTGACGATTGCTCGAACAACCGGCCAGACTTTCCACGACACTTCGGCCATACCCGATGTCTCGGATGTGCGTTGTCCGCTCTCTTCCCCAATGTCCGTCAAAAGTCATGATTTGCCAATCAATGTCATCCCGGTCGAGTTGTGTGGAGAACAGCGATTCAATCATGATCGTCATGTCGGTATGGTTGATCAGTTTGCTGCTTCGGACGATGACATCCGAGTCGCAGAACGCACTGTAATTTAATTGAAGATATATTTCATGATGTTTTTCTTTGAGGGTGATGATGATTGATTCAATCTCTTCTTCACTTCCGATACTTGAAGGAAGTTCTGCCAAAACTTCTTTACCTCGGATTCTTTCTGCTTTTTGAAACACAAAATCTGACACATATGAGGTATCGGGAAATGATATTTCTATCAGAGATTGTCGGATATCCCCTTTTCCGGCGGAGGAGTGTTCGAGCATGCGGTGTTCCAGGGAGATGTGCGGGATATTGCGATCGTAGACCACACAGTTGCCACTGGGAAATACAGCTTTTTCACTTAAAACCGAAGGATCGTCCAATCGGATTTTCTTTCCGTAGTAAAGATGTTCAAGCTGTCCGCTTGGCAGAACAGTGAAGGCATAGCTGGTATTTTTTGTTTGTAAGTGGAACAGTTCCATAAATTTCCTCCGTTCCTTTTTGTTAATTATAGCACAACTTGAGTTTTACGGCGGATGGTCTATAATAGAAATATCGAATGAAAGCAGGTTATTATGGAAACTATGTTAGAGCGGTTGATCCGCTATTGTAAAGTGAATACACGTTCGGATGAATCAAGCAAAACCGTGCCTTCAACTGTGTCACAAGTTGAATTTGCAAAAGCACTGGCCAGCGAGCTTAGAGAATTGGGTTTCAGTGAAGTTACCCATCGTTTGGACAATGGTTTTGTTACGGCTACGATCCCTTCGAATTCGGATAAGCCGGTGGATACTTTGGGGTTTATTGCCCACTTTGACACCGCAGATTTTAATTCAGAGAACGTTATGCCTCAGATCATTGAGAATTATGATGGAAATGATATCGTATTGAATAAAGCTTTGGATGTGGTAATGACGGTTGATAAATTTCCCAATCTGAAAAATTATGTCGGGCACACATTGGTGACGACGGATGGTACGACGTTGTTGGGTGCGGATGACAAGGCTGGAATCGTCGAAATCATTGAAGCGATGTTGTACTTCGTTGCTCATCCTGAAGTAAAACATGGGGAAATCCGAGTTGCTTTTGGTCCGGATGAGGAAATCGGTCGTGGCGCAAACTTGTTTGATGCCAAGGATTTCAGGGCAAGATATGCGTATACATTGGATGGCAGTGTATTGGGTGAGTTGGAATATGAGAGTTTCAATGCGGCTTCAGGAAAAGTTACGTTGCATGGTGTCAGTGTGCATCCGGGTACCGCGAAGGATAAAATGGTCAATACATCGAAACTGGCTTTTGAGTTTGATTCGATGTTACCTCAAGAAGATGTTCCGGAGAAGACTGAGGGTTATCAAGGATTCTTCCTTTTGCACGATATGAAAACCACGATTGAGCTAGGTCATATGAGTTATATCATTCGTGATCATGATAAAGAGAAGTTCTTGTTGCGTAAGCAGTTGATGTTGGATAATGCGAAGGCAATCAATGAGAAATATGGTACAACCCGTGTGGTCGCGGAATTGAATGATTCCTATTACAATATGGCTGAAGTGATTGCCAAGGATTTCAAACCGGTCGAGCTGGCGAAGCAGGCGATGGCGAATTTGGGTATTACCCCGATCATAAAGCCGATTCGCGGGGGTACCGATGGTTCTAAGATTTCTTTTATGGGCATTCCGACTCCGAATCTGTTTACCGGTGCTGAGAATTTCCATGGGAAGTTTGAGTTTGCTTCGAAGGAAGTCATGGAGAAAGCGGTCAGTGTCATTATTGAGATCATTAAGCTCAATGCCAAGTAAAGCGGGATTTCCCGCTTTTTGCTAAGGGGGATATATGAAGGAAAATGTGGTCGTATATTGGATGAGCCGGGCGATTCGGGTCAATGAGAATCCGGCGCTTGTTCAGGCAAGTGAAATAGCCATAGAAAATGGGGCGATGCTGATCGTTGTTTTCGCCTTGATTCCCGATTTTCCTTTTGCCAATACGCGCAATATGGACTTCCTGTTGAGAGGATTAGCGGAGGTCAGTGATAAACTGGCTAACAGAGGTATTCCGCTCTTTCTTTATCAAGGATATCCGGTTGAGGCATTTGATGATTTTCAAAAAGAATTTCGTATCATCACGATCGTTAATGAGCATCATGTGTTGAAGCCTTTTCTTTTTTCTCAAGAGAAAGTGCGAGAGTGGTGTCTGTATCAGGATGTGGATTTTAAATTGGTTAATACGGCCTGTGTGATTCCGGTGGAAGAGGCCAGTAGCAAACTGGAGTTTGCTGCGAAGACGATTCGCTCGAAAATCATGAATAAATATAAGAACTACCTGGATGAAATACATTCGGATTTTTCTCAGACGATGGATACTTCCAAACGATTCAAAGCAGGTGAAATTGAAGTATTGTTGAAAAATTATCCTCATCTCACACGATCCCGGCTGATTCCAGGTGAAGATGCGGCGCATCAGACACTCAATGAATTTATTGCCCTCGGACTTGAGAATTATGATCAGCGAAATCTGTTTGATGCAAAAGGTCAGTCCTATCTGTCAGCGTATTTGCATTTCGGTATGATATCACCAGTCAAGATGATTCGTGAAGTTGAGAAAACGAATCATCGCAATGCTCCTCTGTTTGTGGAGGAGGCGTTGGTTCGAAGGGAACTGGCTGAGAATTACTGTCACTATCAAAAGCATTATGATTCGCTCAAAGGCGTTTGGCCTTGGGCGAGGGAGACACTGCAATTACATTTGGATGACCCGCGGGATTATATCTATTCTCTGGAGCAGTTTGAACAGTCACAGACGCATGATGAACTGTGGAATGCCTGTCAGCGCATGGTCGTTGAACAGGGTTATCTTCACTCATATTTGCGGATGTACTGGGCGAAGATGGTGCTGCTTTGGACCAAGCATCCTCAAGATGCCATTGATATTCTGATTTATCTTAATGATACGTATTTTCTGGATGGAAGAGATCCCAATGGCTATACCGGAATCATGTGGTGTGTGGCGGGGGTTCATGATCGTCCGTGGTTCAATCGGCCCATCATCGGTCTGATTCGGGCGATGGGTAAGGACGGGACGTTAAAAAAGACGAAATTTGATCCAAGGAGATTGAAGTATGATATTTAATGTGAGTGAAAAATCGGATTTACCGGTAATTGTGATGTTGCATGGCGGTGGTTTGTCGGATTGGTCGTTAAGCAAGGTGGCTGAACTTCTTAAAAGCGATTTTCAAGTCATTACACCTATCCTTGACGGTCACGGCGAGGATGCCGAGTCGACGTTTATCAGTATTGAGGACTGTGCCAATAAGCTGATTGCGAATATTGATCAGCATTTTGGCGGTTCGGTTGAACTTTTATCGGGATTGTCCATTGGCGCGCAAGTCGTGATTGAGGCATTAATGAGACGGCCTGCCTTGGCGAAGAAAGCGGTTATTGAGAGTGGTCTGATACTTCCGATGAAGTCGGTGGCTCAAATGGTCCCTTCGAGCATGAAGATATCCTATCCGCTGATCAAGCAGCGATGGTTCGCGAAGTTACAGGCCAAATCAATGTTTATTAAGCAAGATTTGTTCGAACGCTATTATCAGGACAGCATGAAAATGTCATTGGAGTCATTGATCAATATGTCAGTTTCCAATGCTTTGTATGATCCGCAACATCTTAAAAAAATCACTGCTGGGACGTTGATTTTAGTCGGTGAAAAAGAAATCTCGGCGATGAAGAAGTCGGCCGAGAAGTTAAATGATGAGATTTTGGGAAGTCGGTTGGTGACTGTTGAATCCATGGGCCATGGGCAGTTAAGTCTGCAGAATCCAAAGCAATATGTTAATCAGCTGATTCAGTCAGGCATCATCGACTTGAAAGACTATAGACCATAAACAAGTGATAAAATTGTCTTGATTTCTT
>JANJWY010000161.1 GCA_024709285.1 Erysipelotrichaceae bacterium | reverse complement strand
GATTGAAAATCAGTTTAACTCCCTGTTGCATCTGTCAACCATTACAGACTCCGACTTAAACCGTTTTAAAGTGTTCAACATTGACTTATCTATTGGAAAATTTCTGCTGGGCATTATCGAAATCGATCATGATGCCGAATTTTCAAAAATCGAACAATTGCGCATTTTCTTGCTCAATGTTCTTAAAGAAAAATTCTCAGACTGTCTGGATATGCATTACTTCAACACCGGATATGGACTGGTATTTATCATCAACAATCAGGAAATCGACATGGAAGAAGTCGAGTCCTGTCTGTACGAAATCGTATTAACCAAAAAAGAGTTTTCAGATATAAAAATCAAAATCGGTGTATCTGATATTTTCGATGATTTCAAAAGTTTCACCAAGTTTATCAACCAGGCGAAGAAAGCTCTTTCCTACAGCAACTATCTTAATATGGGAACCGTCATTTACTATAAAGACATTGCATCGAAGAAGAGCATGCACCTGCAACTGTCCCGTGAGGAAATCAATGAAATCAGCCATGTCATTAAGTTCGGTACTGAAAAGGAAATCCATGACCTTTTTGAAAATCTGATCAAAGACAATTCGTTGCATCAGGAATACTTATTGAACAAGCAGTACTATATCGTCAATCTGACCCATATTTTCATCGAGTTTGCCAATAGTCTTCACGTGGAAATCCAAGAGATGATCGAGGGAGATATCGTCGAGAAACTTTCGGGATATCATCATCTGTCAGACATGTTCTCATTTCTCGAGAAACTGGTTTTTGATATTCGTGAGGCAAACATTGAAAAATCGAAGACGCGCGCCAATGACATACTTGAAGAAGCCGTTTTCTATCTAAATAATAATTATGCGGATACCGATGTGAGCATGGAATCGCTGTGTGAGAAACTGGGCGTCAGTATTTCCTATTTGTCCACGATGTTTAAAAAAGTATTGGATACTTCCTTTGGAAAGTATCTTATTGGTCTGCGCATGGAAAAAGCAAAAGAGCTGCTCCGTTTTTCAAATATGAAAATTTACGAAATTGCTACGAGTGTGGGGTATAATGATGTCTACTATTTCAGTTACAGCTTTAAGAAATATACCGGACAATCCCCAAAGGAGTATCGCAATGATAAATAGATTCAAAAATTTATCCGTCGGTCGGGCGATCTTTCTTGTAACGACAACGATCGTCGGAATCATCATGCTGCTATCAACGACCCTGACCTATCAGCTTATTTTTGCGCGAACCGATGCATTGATTGAAAGCACATCCAAAGAAATCAATAAGCAAGTCGTGATGAACTATGAAAACTATTTAAGCAATGTCATCGATACGTCAAACTCACTTCAGAAATACATTTTGGAACTGACAAAAGCGTCTGAAATGGATAATCTGGAAAATCTGTTTATTGCCACGCTGAATATTGAGCGAAACATTGAAAACATCGTGTTGCTCGATTTGACCGGACGTCCCATCGTATCGAGTTCGAATGAGCAAATCTCAGAGGGTCTTATCGGACGGTCATGGTTTATTGAGGCGCGCAACAACGCCGACATTCATCATTTTAGCTCTTCTCACATTGAGGATGTTGTCGTCAATGGCACAACTGAAGTGTTTTCGGTATCAAGAAGCATATATTACTATGATGAAGGCATTCAGAAAGAGGGTGTTCTTCTTATAGATATCGACACCAGCAACCTCAAGGCATTGGCCACACAGACCAACCTGGGAAATAAGGGGCACATCATTATTACCAATCAAGGCAACGAACTCATCTATTCATCCCTTCCCGAATGCACATCCGATGTTTGTGAGAGTACTCGGATCGCAAACGATATCGTTTTGGGCGGTAAACTCGTTACCCTGGATGATACGGCGATGTTTGTCAATGTCAATACCATCAAATACACCCGTTGGAACATTGCGACATTCATCAATGTCAATGACATCACCAATTCGAAAACCGATACTTTATATCGGGTCATTCTGATTTTCTTAGGTACGCTGATTGCCATCGCTATCTCATCAGCCGTATTTTCGATGCGCATATCCAAACCGATGAACCAGCTCAAAGAGCATATTCATCTGATTCAGGAAGGCGACTTTGACACCATGGTTCAAGTCGAAGGACAGCGGGAGGTCGTCGTTTTGGCGGATGCATTTAACTCGATGAGTAACCGCATCAAAGAACTGATGCAACGCGTTTTGAAGGAACAAGTCGAGAAACGCAAGACGCACTTTGTAGCGCTTCAGAATCAGATCAATCCCCATTTTCTATACAATACGTTGGACTCCATTGTCTGGCTGAGTGAGAATAATCGAAATAAAGATGTCGAGAAAGCCATCATTGCTCTGTCGAAATTCTTCCGCATGAGCATCTCCGATCAGATGAGCACAGTGAAATTAAAAGATGAAGTCGAACATGTAAGAAACTACTTGCTCATCCAGCAAATCCGTTATCAACATTCGTTCAAATTTGAGTTTGATATTGATAAGGAGATTGAAGATAATTACGTTTTGAAGTTATCCCTTCAGCCACTGGTCGAGAATGCGATCATTCACGGTATCCGCCCGGAAGAATCATTTACTAAAATTCTGATTAAGGGATATCAAAAAGACGGGTTCACTTTTATTGAAGTTTTCAATGAAGGATACGGCATGACTCAGCAACGCATTGATGAAATTGTAGCTATGATTCGCGGGGAAAAAGAGTCGGAAAGCATGGGTCTGAAGAATGTATATCAACGCTTGCGGTTATATTACGGGTTGGATGCGGATTTGCTGATTGAGAGTGAGTTGGATGAGTATACCAAGGTAACGATGAAAATACCTATCGGACAGGAGGCACAATTGTGAGAAAATTCGGATGTTTATTGTTTGCTTTCATGCTGATGGGATGTGAAGTGAAAAAGTTTGAAGTTCCATTATTGATCTACGATATGCAAGATGCTTATATGTTTGATTTTGAACAGAAGATTCAGCAGGCGAAGGATGATGCTTTCATTTTGACGACAGTCGATGGTCAAAATTCTCAGATCATCCAAAATGAAGATATTGATAAGTGGATCAATGCGAAAGTGCCGCTGCTTATCATTAATCCCGTTGACCGATTGAGTGTTTATTCTATAATTGAAAAAGCAAAGAAAAGCGGTACGAAGATCATATTCTTCAACCGCGAGCCTTTAGCTCAGGATATGGCTTTGTATGATTCAGTGTACTATGTCGGTGCCGATGCGGCTGAATCAGCAAGGATACAGGCAGAGATCATTATGGAATTGTTTGGCAATGATCCGCAATTGAACAAGTTCGATAAAAATAGCGATGGCATCATACAAGCCGTGATTCTTAAGGGAGAACAGGGACACCAAGATGCGGAAGCACGTACGAAAGTCGTCGTAGAAACGTTGATCCAAGCGGGATATATAGTTGAAGTGTTGGATATCAGTATTGCAAATTTCGATCGTCAGACCGGAAAGACGGCGATGGATGGTCTGATCGCTACCCATGGTCAGAACATTGAGGTTGTCATCTCAAACAATGATGCAATGGCGTTGGGTGCCATTGAGTCATTGATGGAAAAAGGATATTTTATTGATACGGACAAGAATGGTAAAATTGACCGTGACAGTGAAGTCTGGATTCCGGTGGTAGGTATCGACGGGCTTGATTTCGCGATGGAACAAATCGACGCCGGATACTTGTATGGGACCGTGTTCAATGACTCGCAAAATATGGCAGAGGCCATCGTTGAACTGGCAAATCTTCTGATCAATGGTGAAGATGTGTCAAATCTGAGTTTTACCATTACCAATGGCAAGTATATTTGGATCAGTTATAAGAAGATTACCAACCAATGATGTGAATATCCTTCATTGGTTTTTCTTTGTGTAGAATATCATAAAAAATATGACGATTTCTTAATTTTATGAAAGCGGTTACTGACCTATACTATGGTTAGCATAACATGCAAAAGGAGAGAAACATGAAGAAATTGTTCGTTACAATGATCGCATTGCTGCTATCAGTGATGGCTTTGACCGCTTGTGCTCCGGCAAAAGCAACCGTAGATATCGGTATCGTATTGCCGACACGCGATGAACCGCGCTGGATTCAAGATGAAACCCGCTTTAAAGACGCTCTGGAAGACAGCGGTTATTCCGTTGAAATTCTGTTTAGCCAAGGTTCAACTGCAACCGAATTGGCAAACGTCGAAACCTTATTAGCCAAAGGTATCAAAGTTTTGATTATTACCGCTCAGGATGGCGATGCTGCCGGGGCTGCTGTAGAAAAAGCAAAAGCTGAAGGCGTTACCGTTATCGCTTATGACCGTCTGATCACCAACACAACAGCCGTCGATTACTACGTTACTTTTGACAGTATCGCTGTAGGTCAGGCTCAAGGTCAATTCTTAGTTGACAAAGCTACTGGAACCGGCAATCCGTTATACTTATATGCCGGTGCTGCTTCCGATAATAATGCATTCTTATTCTTCGAAGGTGCTTGGAAAGTATTACAACCGAAAGTTGCTGATGGCACATTCGTAATCAAAAATTCATCCAAAGCTGTTGAACTGCAAGGCACATTGGCATTGACAAGAGCTCAAATGTCCGAAATTCTCGGTCAAGTCACAACCAACTGGGATTTCAACACAGCGAAGAACTTGGCTGAATCTCACTTGACAGCAGCTACCGAAGCTGACAAGGGCAATGTATTCATTTTGGCACCAAACGATGGTACCGCTCGCGCAATCGCTGATGCATTCGCTGCTGATGCTGCAGTTACCAGTTATTTGGTTACCGGTCAAGATGCTGAAAAAGCTTCTGTTCAATACATTATTGACAGTAAACAATCGATGACCGTGTTCAAAGATGTCCGTACACTTGTTGCTGATGCAATTAAGATGGCTGTCGATGTATTGGATGGCAAAACTCCAGTTACAACCGGCGCTTATAACAATGGCAAAAAAGATGTTCCTGCAAAACAAACGGCTGTTGTCGTAGTTTCTAAGGACAATGTTAAAGCCGCATTGATCGATTCTGGTTACTATCAGGCAACTGACTTTACATTCCCGAACTAATCTTAGATGTGATCATGTGCAGTGGCGGGGTTCCCCCGTCACTGCTTTCTTAAAAGAAGGGAAGGTTATTATGAGCAATATTCTAGAAAT
>JANJWY010000116.1 GCA_024709285.1 Erysipelotrichaceae bacterium | reverse complement strand
CGTCTCTGCTTCCATATCAGACACACCTAAACCAAGCAATTTCTGATAATTGTCCCTTACTCCCGATGCTAAGGAATCAGAGTATATTTTTGTTCCTATAATGTCCATAACTCCTCCTGAATAGTTAATTTATCAGCACGAACTCAAACTTTGACATCCTTGTAAATATAGAAGTCAGAACGACTCATTCCCACTTGCTTTTAATAATCTTCTTACCTTTAATGAAAACTTCATTGCGATTAATATATGACTTTCTTCTGCATTTTAACAGTGCTTTGCGGCCTTTTTCACTGCGTGTGAATTGAATCAAAAATCTACCGGCTTGGTTGTGCAAGTGCTCTTCAAATATCTCAACATTCTCCTTCTTGTTCGAAATGATGCTGGGGCATGCATAACTTTGCCCAAAATCATTTAACTTAAAAAACAAGATTCTGTACTGCTTAATCAGCAAGTAACGGGGATTGTCAATGGAAGTCAATAGTTCTTCCATAGATCTGGCGAAAATCGTTTTCTCATAGGTTGTGCCATCCATAAGAGCACATTTAAGAAGTACATCTGAGTTTCTCGATTGCACAACAAATTTTGCCTTACGGCTTTTGATTTCACCCAAATCAACAAGTGTTCTTAGAATACAATTACCCAAGGTCTTAATGGTTTTATAAGGGGATATAAAATGCAGGATTCGAGTCAATACCAGACTGAAGAAAGCCATATTTACAATAAAGAGAACAATTCCCAAAACCATAGAAGGTAAGGATGCGCTTTGGAAAAAAGCCCGACCAGCGAATTGGTGAAAAATCTGTGAGAAAACCAAAAGTATGCTCGAGTTCAGCAGATTTATGAAAATGAAATTTACAGGAACTACTTTTTTGGGGATTTCGTTGATTTCAATGATTTGAGGAAGCGGGTCATTTTGAAGAATGCCTTTCCAATGTGCACTGAGTTCAGAGCGTTTGTTTGACAAGGCAAGCATTTGCTCATTGATTAAGTTAATGTTTTTAAGAGTGAAAGGTGGTTTGATTGCGGTCAGTCTTTCAATTCCGTTTTCAATCGTATCCTCTTGATATGAAGGTGCATAGAATGTTTTAAACCGGCGTTTCATCAGTTCAAAATCTACACCTTCTGCTACATGAGTTTGGGGCATGATCGTTGATGCAAACTTTTTTAATCGATGTTGTGACAACAGTTGTGTCGGTTCTATGGTAACCAGATGCCATATATTCGCTGTTTTATCGGATTGTTCAGGATCGATTCGAATAGCTCTTCCTCGCATTTGATTCGATATTACAAATGTCCCGACAAAGCTTGCGAGTATCATACTATTGATGCAAGGAGAGTCCCAACCTTCTCCCAACAGAGATTTCGTTCCAATCAAAACCTCAATCAAACCGCTTTGAAAAGCTTCTGTCATAAGTTTCACTTTGGATTTATTTGTTCCGGAAAACAGGATTTCGCTGTAACCACAGTGTTTGATGGGCTTGATATTAAAATCAATGGCAAATTGATCGGAGATACTGCGCAAATTTGGGATGATATCGTTAGGTACGATTACCAGAGATCCCGAAAGTACTGCTATTTTCAGATTGGCGATGTTTTCTCTGCGAAGGGTCTCAAAGATAGGCACAGTACCCATGGTCTCAATTGGATCATCAGACGAAATAATACTGAGCAAATCCTTCTTTATAAAGTCGGTCAGTATCAGCATGCGCAATGATGATTTCATCGATTGATACTCGCTTAAAACGATCTGAGTAATACTCATCAGCTTACCCACCGAAGAAATAATTGCCCGACTTACTTTTTCATTGACAGTGAAATTGACTCGTCTTTGTTCGACAAGATGATACCGCGATACTGTATCAAAGAGGAAATCAGAGTTCGTCTTTCCGAAGATTTCAGGACGAGTGATAATAAAGTTAATAGCTGTCTGTGCCTGCGCAATATCAAATACAGGCAGTTTTTCGGTTGATGATACAAGTTTGACAACCGATTTGGGTACTTGACCTCCCGAAACTTCAATCAAACCTAAAATGGCAACGAATTCCTTCGGATAATCTAAAATCATCTGATCGGACGTGTCATTTCGAAACAGCATCTTCGAAGTACTGACAGAGTGTTCGATTACACCGCTTGAAAGTACTTCTTCAAGACACTGATCAATCCTCGAGTAATACTCATAAAGTACGTTCATTTCCTTTTCTGTAGGATAATTAAAATAAACATAGTCCTGATGAGGGCAGAGAGTTCCCTGAGCTACCAATTGAGGAGTTGATATCTCTTCATCAATCTCACCGCACACTTTGATGTATCGTTCCCATTCTTGAGGTGTACTGTCATAGGGCGGTGTTGCGGTCAGTGCAATGATGTGTACTTCTGATTCTAATGTTTCAAGAAAAATCTCAAGTGATTTCTGCCATTCACTTCGCAAATGGTGAGCTTCATCCAAGCAAACTGTCTGAATGCCCACCCGTCGGATTGTATCAATCAAATCAAAAGAATGAAAATCCAATTCCGGATTGGTCGGATTTTTATCATATTCAGAATCATCCTCTTCCATAGGTTTGGCTAACTTATTAAGTCCAGCGTGAAGCGCTTGATAAGTAACACATGTAATCAATTTCGGTTGAGTTAAGTCCATAGAAAAATAATCTGATTGCACCTCAGAATCATCGAGGAAATTCTCAAAAAACCTTGCTCCCCATTGTTGTCTTATTGTGATCGATGGAGAAAGAATCAAGGCAGGTTTATCAAAATAACGGATTAACTCAAGTCCCAATATGGTTTTACCACTTCCAGGAGCAGCGACAATGTGTATTTTATTGTCCTGGTTATGCTTTTCGACACTTTGCAAAACAGCAGACTGGTAATCTCTGAATTTACCTTTAAATTTAACTTTATCATAATTCATTGAATCACCATATCTTCACTATTTTGTGTTTTGACCAAGAGTGCTCTCGCTAAAGTATTCCTCCATTTTTTCCTTAATCGAATGGAATTGATAAAAGCAAAAACTGTAAGGATGATAAAACCGACAAGAATGGATAATTGAGATGGATCAAGATCCATGAAAACGATGTT
>JANJWY010000100.1 GCA_024709285.1 Erysipelotrichaceae bacterium | reverse complement strand
GCGTGCTTCTGGCTTTGATTCAGGAAGATGTCAAGAAAATGCTGGCCTATCACAGTGTTTCGCAGATGGGGTATATCGTGTTGGGAATCGGGGTCGCCGCCTATTTGGGATATAAAGGAGCGATGGGGCTGAGTGGCAGTTTATACCACATGATCAATCACGGATTGTTTAAAGCGCTGTTATTTATGTCGGCCGGAGCTGTTTTCTTATATACCAAGGAAACCAATATGTACCGTTTGGGCGGATTGTGGAAGAAGATGCCGGTTGTGGCTTTACTGGCATTGATCGGAGTCTTGGGGATTACCGGTATGCCGGGTTTCAATGGTTTTGCGAGTAAGTCGATCTTGCATCATGCCATCATTGAAGCCTATGAATATGGCGACAGCAGTTTCCGTTATGCGGAGTGGCTGTTTACGTTGGTCAGTGCCGGAACCGTCAGTTCATTTATGAAGTTTTACAGTTATATATTCTTAGGTAAACTTCCGGATCAATATAAAAATATCCAACCGAAGAAAAACAAGTGGATGAAACGGGCAATGATATCCCTGGCGGTCATGATCGTGTTTATCGGACTTTTCCCATCGTGGCTGATGGATAATTTCCTGATCAAGGCGTTGCTTTCGTTTTCCTATGATCCTTCATTTATAAGCAAGTATATTGTTGGCATGAATTTCTTCAACACCAAGGATCTATTAAACATGGCGTTGGTCTATGCCCTTGGTTCACTGATTTTCTTTATCGGTGTGAAATTCCATTTATTCCATACACATTTGCCAGGTTGGATGAATGCGGAGAAATGGCTCTATCGGCCCGCAGACAAATTCTGTGAGCAGTTTCCGGAATTCTGTGTGATCAGTGTTGAGAAGCCGATGATTCGCGGGGATGTATTCATCTATGTCATCTTGCTGACATTGCTCTTGGGCGGATTTGTCGTATCACTGTTATTTTAAGAAGAAAAAAAGACATGAGAACATTGATAACATATGTTCTCATTTTTTTGATTTTCCTCTTACTTTCTAAAGTTCATATGATAAAATCTTATCAGAAAGGTTTTTGCGATAAGCAACAGAAATATGTGTGAGGGGACATGGAAAAATTAAAATTAAGATTTTTGGCTAACCTGGGATTTGTGTATTATCTGTCCTTGATTATCGGGACACTTCTGCTTTTATCGTTGGCCGGATATGCGATGTTTGGAAGCGGTCAGGTACGCTTTTCCGGTATGAGAGCGATTCTGACCATGGTGGCATTTGCCGGTGCGCTGGTCGTGTCCTTGGTAAAAACCCTGATCGTCAAGATACCTGAGCCTCAAGGATTTGAACTTACGGAAAAAAATGCGCCGCAGCTGTGGCAGCGGATCGATGAAATCCGCAGGAAAATCGACTTTCCGCCCATGGAGAAGATCATCATTACGCATGAGCTGAGTGCTTCAGTGATTGAGTATTTTTCGTATGGTGTTTTTGGTAAGCTGAAGCGCTATATGTTTGTCGGTTTGCCTTTGATCATGGCGTTGAGTGAAGAAGAGCTGATGGCCGTTTTGGCTCATGAGTGTTCTCATCTTTCCAAATCACACAGCAACCATTTCTTTAAGCTTTACAGAGCAAAGCTGATTTGGTCAGAAGTCTATCAAAATCATATTGAGAAATCGCGCAGACAGAACTTTTTGATTACAAGTTTTCTGTTTCGCTATATACCTGCCATCAACAATGCACTTTTCAAGTTCAGGCGTGAAAATGAATTTGAAGCCGACCGTATGGCCGCATCCATTACCAGTCCCAAGGCGTTAAGCACTGCTTTGTTACGCCTGGACATTTGGGATCATTACTTAAGAAACAGCTTTTGGCCACACATCAATCAGTTGAATCGGATGGAAGCCAATGCGCCTGCGGATGTGTACAGTCGGATGTATCGTGCCTTCCAACAGCCGATCGAAGGGGAAATTCAAACAAAATTTATCGAGTCCTTATCGAAGGAAGTATCGCTGCCCTATGCCACTCATCCGACCTATTTGCAGCGTATTGAGAGTTTAGGCGTTGCAATGCCCGATGTTCTTGAGCATCATGTGAATCATGACAGTTTAAAATCAGATAGCCATCCTTTGATTCAAGCGATGAGTGCTCAGTGGAAACAATTGGTCAATGAGAAGTGGAAAGAGAATCATGAGCAGTGGCAACAAAATGTCAAAAAACTTAACAGTCTGAAAAAAGAAGCTAAGAATGCCTCCATCGATCTTACCCGGTTTTCTGATAAATTTGAAGACTACATTCATTTGACCGAAGCCATTGAAGGCCACCAGAAAGCACTTGAACTGATTCAGTCAAATATTACGAGTGATCCTGATAATATCGATTCGCGATTCCATAACGGCCGGCTTTTACTTGAAAGCGGTAATGAACAAGGGGCAGACATATTAAAATCCGTGATGGCGGATGATCCCAAGTTTTCACTTGCATGCAACAATCTTCTGATAAATCATGCTTTGTCGTGCGGACAGAAAGAGGCAGCATTTGAGTACTATCAGGATGCTCGGAGATTTATTCTTTCCTTTCAGGATGTGATGGAAGAGCGGAATTTCATCCGTGACACTGACAAGTTCATTCCTCATGATATGCCCAATGAAATCGTTGCTAAAATCATCCGTGCGATCAAGGGTATGGGTGTTTTAAGGGCTTATCTGGTCATAAGGAATTTGGAGTATGCGCCTGAAATTCCAGAGTATCTATTGGCAGTACAACTTAAAAAAGATCCGTCGAGCAGCGAATTAAAAGCCATTCGTCAGGCAATCCTTGACGAGATTGCGCCGTGCTGGCATATTTTCACCATCGGACTAACAAAGAAAACTTTGAGAATTGAGTATGGTTTTCAACAGATAGAAAATTCAAGAATCCTGTAACAATCTGAGGATTCATAATGTCTTTAATTTCCAAAAATTAGCATAAGGATGTTATCACACCATCAAACTCTCGGTCATCGAGAGTTTTCTTATGATATAATACTCAAGACAGGAGAATACGCATGGAATTGATTAAAGTAACGCATTCAGCTTTGGAAACAAAACAAATGGCCACTGCACTGGGCCAAAATATAGAACATGGCATCTTGATCACATTGCAAGGTGATTTAGGTGCGGGCAAAACGACGTTTGCTCAAGGACTTGCCAAAGGTTTGGATATTGAGAAAACTGTGAACAGTCCGACCTTTACCATCAGTAAAATTTATCAGGGTCGACTCAACTTAATCCACATTGATGCGTATCGCTTAGAAGGGTTGCATCAGGACTTGGGGTTTGATGAGTTCTTTGACCCGCAATGGGTATGTGTGGTCGAATGGCCCAAATACATTGAAGACATTCTGCCGAAAGAGCGGCTCGATATCCGCATTGAGAGAATCGACGAGTTTTCGCGCAGATTTCATTTTGCTTGTGATGAGACCTTGTCGAGTGTGCTGGAGGCAATCGCATGAAACAATTATTTATTGATACAGCTCACCGTCATCTGACGGTTGCGTGTGTAGAAAACGGGTTGATCGTTTCAATGGTTCATCAGGAAGCCTTCAAATCACAGTCCGAGAAGGTCATGGATGCCATCCATCAATGCTTCACTTCTGCAGATTGGCAACCCCGACAGTTACAGTCAGTGATATTGACTGAAGGGCCGGGCAGTTACACCGGCGTTCGCATTGCTATGACAATCGCGAAAGTGTTGGCAAGTGTTGCTTCGATTCAAGTGTTTACGACCACGACTCTGCAATTGATTGCCGCAACAGGTAAGAACACCTTTGTCATGCTCGATGCCCGTTCATCACGGGTTTACGGGGGATTGGTCGATGAAGGACAATTGGTTCAATCACCGGCAATTTACACTATCGAACAAGTGAAGCAGTTCAAAGAAGCAAATTCTCACTGGCAGTTCGCCGGTGATCTGCATTTGTTGAATGAGGCGGACAGTCAGTCAGATATCCGCGAAGGTATTCTGACATGCATCCGATATGCAAGACTTATAGAGGATATTGATGCGCTGACACCGATGTATCTGAAGAGTGGTGAGGAATATAAATCATGAACATCCGAAGAATGAATGAACAAGATTTAGAGGAAGTGTTGCTGCTGGAAAAAGAGTTATTCTCATCCCCATGGAATCGAGAGCACTTTTTGTTTGAACTGAACGAAAATCCCTTCTCTCTATGCTTGGTCGGTGTAATCGATGATCAGATCATATCCGCAAGCTGTGCATGGATCATCTATGAACGAGCCGAGATTTCGACCATTGGCGTACATAAAGCTTATCAGCGCAAAGGGTATGCCAAGGAAATGTTGGAAATGATTCACCGCTACTGCGCTTCAAACGGGGTCAATCAGATATTCCTTGAGGTTCGCGTGTCTAATCGGCCGGCGATCGCTCTTTATGAATCCTTTGGATATAAAGTGACCAAAGTCCGTAAGAATTACTATTCGGACAATCATGAGGATGCTTATGAAATGATGGCGGAGGTGAAAAATCTTGTCAGATAAATCACTGATTTGTGCCATTGAAACCAGTTGTGATGAAACGGCGATTGCTTTTATCCAAGATGGCAATAAAGTTCTTTCAAATATCGTATCTTCGCAAATCGATACCCATCGCGCCTTTGGCGGTGTCATGCCGGAAGTTGCCTCACGTTTACACATTGAACAGATTTCCCTGGTGCTCAAAGATTCCATTGAAAAAGCCGGTGTTTCGATGGAAGATGTCGATGCCATCGCTTTTACTCAAGGTCCGGGTCTGATCGGATCTTTGCATATCGGTGTGCTAGCCTCTAAGACGTTGGCCTGGTACTATCAAAAACCATTGGTTCCGGTGCATCATATTGCCGGACACATTTATGCCAATGCGTTTGTTACAAATCTTAAGTTTCCGTTGTTAGCCCTGGTCGTATCCGGCGGACATACGGAACTGGTATACATGAAAGAAGATTATGATTTTGAGATTTTAGGTACGACACAGGATGATGCGATCGGTGAAGCTTATGATAAAGTTGCCCGCGTATTGGAGTTGGGATATCCCGGTGGTCCGGCCATCGATGCTTTAGCCAAACAAGGAACCACGCAGTATGTCCTTCCTCGGGTAAAAACCGAAAAACCGCTGGACTTTTCGTTTAGCGGCTTGAAATCTGCAGTCTTGCAGCTGGTACTTAAAGAAGAGCGGCAGGGCAGAGAACTGAATAAAGCGAATTTAGCCTATGCATTTCAAGAGGCTGTTTTGGATGAAGTATTGCTGAAAACCAAGAAAGCGTTGGAAATGGTCGATGTCCGTCAAGTTGTTTTGGCAGGAGGTGTTTCTGCCAACTCTCGACTTCGCGAGCGCCTGATACATATGATGGACAGTTATCCGGACATTGCCTTATCGATACCGCCGTTATGGTGTACAACAGACAATGCGGCGATGATCGGAGCGGCTGCAGCCATTGCTTTTAAGAAAGGAATTCGGGCAGATTTTACGACATCTGCAAAAGCCGGTTTGGATTTGGAAGTTTAATTCGACAGATTATTCACAAATCAAAACATTTGTGATATGATGTACAAGGGTGAATGAAATGAAACATAACAAAGTACCAAAGGCTACACTGCAACGCTATCCAATCTATTTAAAAGCTCTACGCAAACTGCATCATATGGGCGTCGAGCGCATTATGTCCCGCGAACTGGGAAATTTCGTTGATATCGAATCAACGACGATCCGCCGCGATTTCTCGTTTATCGGATCGTTAGGCAAACAAGGTTACGGCTATGACGTGGCCAGTCTGATCGATGTTTTCAACGGTCAGTTAGGCGTTAATTTCGATGAAAAACTGATTTTGGTCGGTGCCGGTAATTTAGGCCGTGCCTTAATGAATTACAACCGCTGGAATCACGTGGTCGGTGAAATCGTCTGTGCATTTGACACCGACAATGATAAAATCGGATCTCTCTCAGAGGTTCCGGTGTATCACTTGCGTGATTTTAACCAATATCTTCCGGAGGGCTGCCGGATCGCGATTTTGACCGTTTCGGGCAATGCTCAGGAAACCGTGGATTTACTGATTGAGTCCGGCATCGTCGGAATCGTTAATTTTACCCATGAACACATTCAAGCGCCGAAGGGCGTGATCATCCGTACGGTCGATGTCGTTTCGACCATTCAGGAACTGATTTTTCAAGTAAACAATTTCTAAGATAGAAGCAAGGAGTAAGATGATGGCTGTTTATATGACAGTGCGCGAACTGTATGAAATCGTGCAAGACGG
>JANJWY010000096.1 GCA_024709285.1 Erysipelotrichaceae bacterium | reverse complement strand
TATAAAAACTGATTAAGCAAATAACCGTGAGCACTGTGAACCTCCACAAAATCATATCCCAACTGACGGGCCCACTTCGCCGCACTTTCAAAATCAGAAACGACTTTATTGATATCTGCCAGTGATGCTTCCTCAACACCTTCAACCAACGCACTTGCACTGATTCGCCGGCATCCCGCTTTCATAGACTTCGCCCCGGCATGATTGAGCTGAATCCCAAACTTCACCGGATAGGCATGAACACTGTCAATGACGCGTTTCAGTGCTTCCCTTTGTCTTGGCTGATGAATGCCCAGACAATAATCCGAAATATATCCGCTTTCATTGACAGAAGTCGCTTCCTGAATAATAAACCCCGGCTGTCCCATCGCAAATGTCGTGTAATGGGTCAAATGAAAATCCTGGGCAACGCCATCCTTCTTCAGACACATATACGTACACATCGGTGCAACTCCCACACGATTTGCGATTTTCATTTTTTTAAATGTCATCGGCTCAAATACTTTCATACTATTTACCCTCAACGCTTTCCTGTAGTTCTTCCCAACGCGATATTAATCGGGCGATGGCATTATGAACTTCATCAATCTGATCATCCAAATCCTTCATCTTCTGATAATCATGATAATACTCCGGTTCAAACCGCTTCTCACGCAAACTCTCCAACTCAGATTCAGATTCGGTGATCTGCTTCTCAATCTTCGCCAACTCCCGGGTTAAATCTTTCTTCGCTTTGACTTGTGCCAAACGCTCGACCTTCTGCTCTTCCTTTGCGGAAATGGCAGGTTCAGCCTTTTTCTGCTCGATGTTAAGCGGATAATACGTAGCTTTTCCCAATTCAAAAACCAGTCGTGAAGTTGCAATTTTCTCTATGAAGTAGCGGTCATGGGAAACGAAGAGAATCGTGCCCTCATATCCGGCCAGTGCTTCTTCCAACGCTTCTTTACCGGGAATGTCCAAATGATTGGTCGGTTCATCCAAAATGAGCAGATTGGCCTGTTTAAGCATCAGCTTTGCCAACAATAAACGGACACGCTCGCCACCGGAACAAACAGCCACCGACTTAAATACATCATCCCCAGAGAACAGAAACCGGCCCAACACGGTTCGCACCTGCGTTTTATCCAAATCCGGAAAATCATCCCATATTTCCTCAAGAACGGTTTTATCCGAAGAGAACTGGGCATGATCCTGATCAAAATAACCGACTTCAATCTGATGGCCGAGCATCAATTCTCCCGAAAGCAACGGTATCTGCCCGACAATGGTCTTAAGCAAGGTTGACTTTCCCGTCCCATTATCCCCCATAACCGCAACTTTATCACCACGCAAGATATTCATCGAAATTTTCGCCAGCGGACGGTCATACCCGATGACACACTGATCCAAAATCAGCACATCCTTTGCACCGCGGATCTTTGCAACGAAATTGGCCGCAAAACTCCGCCCCTCCCCCTTTGGCTTATCGATTTTCTCCATTCGCTCTAAATATTTGATCTTCGACTGGGCGAAGGCTGCTTTTGAACGTTTGTAGCGAAACTTCTCAATCAGTGCTTCCAGACGCTCGATATCCTTTTGCTGACGGGTGTAAGCCGACAGTTGCTTTTCCATATTGGTTTTCTTCTGGTGAAGATAACTGCTGTAATTTCCGGTATAGCGCGTCGTTTTATATCCATCGATATCCACGACCGTATTCGCCACTTTATCCAAAAAATAGCGGTCATGCGAAACAAACACGATGGCTTTGGGATAATATATCAGATACCCTTCCAGCCATTCGATCGTTGATATATCGAGATGGTTGGTCGGTTCATCCAACAACAGTATGTCCGGCTTGCTTAGCAATAGCTTGGCAAATGCCAGACGCGTTTTCTGTCCGCCCGAAAACGTTTTGATCGAACGCTGAAGATCCGATTCAATAAATCCCATCTTCGTCAGCACGGTTTTCATTTCAGAATCAAAGGTGTACCCGCCGGCCATTTCAAAGGCATGCAACAATGAATCATATTGAAACAAAAGTTTATCGTCGTGATCGCTTTGCAAAGCCACATGCATGACTTCCAGCTGTTCTTGCATTTTGTGAATGTATGCAAACTCTTCGCTGAACGCAGTTTCAACACTGATATCCTCATTGATAAACGAGGTTTGACTGAGCACGCCCAAACGGACTTGACTGCTGCGATGGATGACACCCTCATCCAAATCGATTTCCCCGGAAATGATTTTTAACAGTGTCGTTTTCCCGCTGCCATTGGGACCGACCACGGCGATTTTCTCATTTCCCCGGATTTCAAACTGTAATTGCTTAAAAATCGGTTGGCTTCCAAAGGACTTGGTGCCTTGACTGATCTGATATAACATAAAGACCCACTTTCCTTAAGGCAACCGCTGAAGATTGAGATAATTCGCGTAACCTTCGGCTGTTGCCCGGGCATAATTTTCAATTTGATTGTTCCACTGCACAACGGATGGTGCATGGGTGATATACATATATTCAATCGTTACTGTATGCATGCCCAAACGGCTTTCACCGGCAAACGAGTAATTTTCTTCCCTGGCCTTTGCGGAAAAGTTTCCTGCTGACAAGGCAATCCCCCCGGACTCACGGATGACCATCCGGCCATCAAATCCATCCGAACGACCGCTGGGCACTACGCCCGGAATCGAACCGGTCCCACGTATTCCCGTGGATTTCAGATCCGTATTGTCAACCAGATACCGGAATACTGCCGATGGAAGTCTTGGGGAGGCAAATGAAGAATAAACGACTTGCATGCCGGTCACACTGCTGTTGCCCGCTCCGACTGCCTGAACCTCGATATAATATTTGGCATTGCTTAAATACGCACGGTGAAGACGACCGTCGATATTATATGTATTAACGATTTCATCACCCTCTCGGGTAAGTTTGACTTTCAGTCCATATTGTTCGAATTCCGATTTTAACAACAAAGCCATTCTTAACATTTCGTTGGCTTCAACCACATCGTTGATGCGGTAACCATAATCCGTATACCCCAAGTCTTTATTGAGATGACCGGGATCGATGATGATATCGTAGTTATCTTCATCTTCTTCGACAGCTTTATGAACATGGAAAAACACATAATTCTTATCCATGGTCGGATCACCTTCAGAATCATTTTCAAGAAGGAATTTATCAGCAATGATATCGATATAATTAAACATACCATTGCGTCGAATCGTTGTAAATGAGTCGGTAAAAATATCTTCACTGACCACCCGGTGGCGCTGCAAATTGATCATGACAAAGACTTCATAAAAGCCTTCCTCAAGATCTTCCATCGGAATTTGACCATCGACCGTTGATTCAAGCATGTACACGCGTTCCAACCCTGTGCAAAGATTGTTCAGTATGACCGTTTTTCCGATGAATAAATCTTTCTTTCCCATTACGTAATCAGAGTTGAAAATGTTCAGCGTTTCCCCGTAGACAAAATAATCATTGATCTGCGTGATCACAGAATGTTCAACTGATACTTTTTCTCTGGACTGTGATGCATTAAACTCACAGATCGTCTTTACGACTGGTTTCTCTGATCCTTCCGGCCATAATAAAGATCCCACCACATATATCAGCAATAATGCCAAAATAATCGAAGGTATTAAATATTTCAGTTTCAATTTACGCTTTCTGCGTGAAACGACTTTTGGTGGTACTAACATGGTATCATCCTTTTTTGCGAAATCTGCTGCTTCTGTTACTTCATTATTATAAAAGAATTCACACGGCA
>JANJWY010000093.1 GCA_024709285.1 Erysipelotrichaceae bacterium | reverse complement strand
GGCGAAGCGCAATATCGGTATGGTTTTTCAAAACTATGCGATTTTTCCTCATTTGACGGTTAAAAAGAATGTTGCCTTTGGGTTGACCAACCGCAAGATTTCGAAGGAACAAATGGAAATTGAAACGCAGAAGTTCTTGGAATTGATGCAAATCGCTCAGTTTAAAGATCGTATGCCGGAGAAGCTGTCGGGTGGTCAGCAACAGCGTGTCGCTTTGGCGCGTGCTTTGGTCATTCAGCCGGATGTATTGCTGATGGACGAACCGTTGAGCAATCTGGATGCGAAACTGCGTGTTGAAATGCGTACGGCTATTAAAAACATTCAGCACAATGTCGGTATTACGACCGTGTATGTAACGCATGATCAGGAAGAGGCAATGGCGGTCAGCGATCGCATCGCAATCATGAAAGACGGATATATTCAGCACATCGGTAAACCGCAGGACATATATCAGCGTCCGGCTAATCTGTTTGTTGCTTCTTTTATCGGCCGAACCAATTTACTTGATGCCGAATTGTCAGTTGAAGACGGTAAGTCATTCCTGGTTTTTGTCAATGGATACAAAGTCGAAATGAAACATGTCAAAGAAGAATATAAGAAGTCTATGAAAGTCAAAGTTTCCATTCGTCCGGAAGAGTTTGTGATTTTGGAGAATTCGACTGAGGGAATGAAAGCAAAAATTGAGGACAGTATATTCTTGGGATTGAATACCCATTATCAAGTGGAATTTGAAAATGGTGTCCATGCGGAAATCGTTCAGGAGTCGCGTATAGACAGCATCACTCCCCCAGGTACCGAGATTTATCTGACGGTGAAATCTGAGAAGATCAATGTGTTTACCACGGATGGTGAGCAAAATTGTCTGTTAGGTGTGCGTAACGACTACGAACAATATTCGGGTAAATAATATGAAGCAGAAGAAAGTATTGGACATTTGGACATTAATCTCTTATACCGTCCTTATTTTGTATGGTCTGTTTCTGTTGTATCCTTTGTTTATGATTTTGAGAAGTTCTTTTACGGATGAGGCCGGAGCTTTCACATTAACCTGGTTCCAACAGTTTTTCTCACAGTCATACTATTTTTCAACATTGACCAACAGTTTCAAGGTCACGATCTGGGCTACGATATTGACGATGCTCATCGGATATCCTTTGGCCTATTTTTACAATATGTTTCATATCCGTGGCAAGACTTTCTTGCAGATTGTCATCATTCTCAGTTCGATGTCGGCTCCTTTTATCGGTGCCTATGCGTGGATACAATTGCTGGGTCGCAGCGGAATGATCACGGTATTTATCCGTGATTTGACAGGCATCACGATTCCCAATATCTATGGTTTCAATGGGATCCTGCTGGTATTGACGTTGCAGCTGTTCCCCTTAGTGTTCTTGTATATTTCCGGAGCGCTAAAGAAAATCGACAATTCTCTGATTGAAGCTTCGGCAAATATGGGAGTCTCGGGTATTCAGCGGGTATTTAAGGTCATTATACCATTGACGATGCCGACCATATTCGCGGCGGGTTTGTTGGTATTTATGAGAGCCTTTGCGGATTTTGGCACACCGTTGCTGATTGGTGAAGGTTATCGGGTTTTCCCGGTGGAAATCTATAATCAGTTTATGGGTGAAACAGGGCGTAACTTTAACTTTGCCGCAACGATCAGTGTTGTTGCGATTCTGATTACAGCCACGATTTTCTTGATTCAAAAGTATATTGCCGGTCATTTTACCTTTACAATGAATTCACTGAATACCATTGAGCGTAAGAAAGCGAAAGGTCTGTTTAACATTTTCATTCACATTTTCTCTTATTTCGTGGTGTTCCTATCGTTTTTACCTCAGATTCTGATTGTATATCAATCGTTTCAAAACACTTCCGGAAAACTGTTTGCTCCAGGATACTCGCTTAACAGTTATCGGGTAGCTCTTTCCAGAGTTAAGAATGCTATTCCCAATACGTTCTATATCGGTGGTATCGCGTTGTTTGTGACCATTGTGTTGGCTATTTTCATTGCTTATCTGGTCGTCCGACGGAAGAATACGGTCAATACCTTTATCGATACATTATCGATGATTCCGTTTATCATTCCAGGGGCGGTCGTTGGTATCGGGTTGGTCATGGCGTTCAACCGTCAGCCGGTCGTATTGACAGGTACGGTTCTGATTATGGTCATTGCCTTGGTCATTCGGCGTATTCCATATACGATCCGTTCTTCGGTCGCAATCTTGCAACAGATTCCGATTACCATTGAGGAAGCTTCAATCAGTTTGGGTTCTTCGAAACTGAAAACTTTCGCGTTGATCACGGTTCCTATGATGGGCAGCGGGATCATTGCCGGGGCGATTTTGAGTTGGGTAACCATTATTACCGAGTTGGCTACGGCCATTATCCTGTATAATGCCCGTACCATCACATTGACTTTGGCCATTTATTCCTTTGTTTCGCGCGGTAACTACGGTTATGCCGCAGCACTGGCTTCCGTTTTGACAGGCTTGACGATCATCTCGCTGTTTGTCTATATGAAGGTCACCAAGTCCAACGAAATCACGATGTAGTAACAGCCGCGAAAGCGGCTTTTTTTATTGACAGGGATTTGATATTTTCGGATAATGGAAGAAACGGGGGTCATGTTATGTCGAAATTGAGAAATAATCTTGCAATGTTGCTTATGTTCAGTCTTTTTTTCTTTGTGTTGAGCGGTTGTACATCTTCTGCACCAAAGATCACTTTTGAGCAAATTGCGAAATGGCAGGACGGGGTTTTTGTCAGTGAGTTTGGTGAATTTTCTGTTGAAGTGCCTCAAAACTGGAAATCTTTGAGTGATTCGGAAATCAGGCAGCAAGTCGACAATAGTCTTCTTGACAGTGTGATTTACGGTACTCCTACGGTCAGTGTAGAGCAGTTTGAGAAAACGGCTGGCTTTTATCCCATGGCTTTTACAACAGAAATTGATAATGAATCAGGTGTAATAACTTTTGCTATGGTGTATGTTATTATTGAGCGTATGGGAGCGCTCGACAGATTGAGGGTTAAGACAGCGGATGAGTATCTTGAGATTGTGACTGAGGGGTATCGACAGGGAGAAACCCCGGATAATACCTTTAGTTTTGAAGAAATTTATTCTGTAAACATCGGTGATTTTGAGTATCGCTGTCTGCCGATAATCGTTGAATCCTATCAGTATCGTCAGGTTATTGCTGCTCGGATCAAGGATGGCTTTGTCATCGGATTTTTAATTATGACTTCGGATAATCATCAAAAGCTGACAGAAGAAGCGTTGGGTGCTTTCTCAAGTTTTCCTTGAGTCGGACAAAATCCTGATTGTGCACTTTTAGTTGACTTTACCTTTGATTTTACATATAATTATCACGTTAACGAATAGGGTGATTTTGTGAAGTGGTCGAAAACCGAGCTGTATCAGCATGCAGATGAAGTATTGCCTTTTGAAGAGCGGATTCAGTTTAGTGACGGCGCTTTTCAACACAGTGACCGCTTGCGAGATGTAAGAGACGTTGTTGTTAAAGGCGAAGGCCGTTTTGACAGTAACTGTAACCGGTTCGTCGTGAATTTTTCCATTCAAGGAACCATGGTCGTACCTTGTGCGGTGACATTGGAAGATGTGATCGTGCCACTAAAGACTACGGCAACCGAAGTGTTCTCGTTTGAGCGAAGCGAAAATGAGAGTGAAGATGTTGAGGTTGTCAAAGGCGATGTGATTGAGTTGTTCGAGCTTGTGTATCAGCTGATCTTAATGGAAGCCCCGTTGAAAGTCGTTAAGCCGGGATTAAAAGAATATCCTAAGGGCGATGGCTGGGAAGTCATTAAGGAAGAGGAATACGAAGCACAGAAGAAGTCAAAGATTGATCCACGGTTAGCAAAGCTCAAAGATTATAACCCGCAATGAACAGGAGGTGTTGAAACATGGCAGTTCAACAAAGAAGAAATTCGAAGACCCGTAAGGCAAAACGCAGAACGCACTACAAATTACCGCAAGTAACTTTGGTTAAGTGTCCGTCGTGCGGAGAGTTCAAACAACCGCATCGCGTTTGCGAATGTGGCCATTATGAAGGTCGTAAGAGCGCTTAAGCGCTTTTTTCTTTTCGCTTTTTCTATGATATAATGTGCGCGGAGGGATTTTTGTGAATATTGTGTATAAAGCAAATCCAAAACCCATTGATTTTGATGCTTATGTCAATCAACATCCGTTGAGTTCGATGTTTCAGACTTTTGGATGGTCGGTTGTCAAGCGTGAGTGGAAGTCCTTACGGTTGATTGGGGAATCTGATGGCAATATCGTTTGTGCTGCGCAGATACTGATCCGCTCTTTTCCCTTTGGTCAGAAACTTTTCTATATTCCGCGAGGACCGTTAAGTGATAATGAGGAAATTGCCAAAGATTTCTTTTCCTATATCAAAGACACTGCGATGAAGCAGGGTGCTTTTTGTGTTAAATTTGATCCGAATATCGTATTGAAGAAGTTTGATCAAAGCGGTCAGTTAATCTTTGAGAATCCGGATGTAATCCATTCGTTTGAAAGCATGGATCACAAGATCGTTCATAAAGGGTTTGATAAATCATTAAGTGCTTATGCTCAGCCGAGATACAATGCGATGGTGTTGGCAACGGATGATATGAGCGATCATTTCAGCAGTTCAACCAAGCGCAACATCAAAACCGCCATTAAAAAGAATGTCAGGGTCGAGCGTTGTTCGAGGGAGAAATTGGTGTCATTTGCGGCTTTGATGGATTTGACAGAGCAGCGCAAAGGCGTTTCGCTTCGCAATCATGAATATTTCGGACGTTTTTTTGATGCGTTTGACAGTACTCGTTTGTTTATGGCCAGTTTGAATTTGAAGGAAAGTCTGTTGGAGGTTGAATCATCGATCCATCAGTTGAAGTCTGTGCTTGATCAAGTGTCGGTTGAGTCAAACAAGGTTAAGCAACAGCGCATTCAATATGATGCTTATGTACGTGAGTACGCATTTTTAGTTGAGATGAAGGGTAAATACGGTGATGTTGCGGATATTGGCGGTTTGCTTGTGTTGATTCACAAGGATACGTGTGAGTTTTTATATTCTGGCATTGACGCTCAGTTTTCGAAATTCTATCCGCCGTATCTGATGCGTTTATCGGCTATGGAGTATGCACGTGCTCAGGGATGTAAATATCTGAATTTCGGTGGGATACCGGGAACGTTGGATGATGGTTTGTGGGAGTTTAAGCGTTCGTTTGGGGCGTTGGTCGTTGAGTACATCGGGGAGTTTGATTTGGTCATCCATCCGGTGATTTATACTGTTTTTGAGAAATTTCTGCCTTTGGCTAAAAAGGGGATGCGATGGCTCAAACGCAGAAATAATGAGAGTAAGTAAAACATGAAGAAATTCATTCTGATCATGCTTGTGATCTTGGCTGGCTGTAATGTGAGTGATCCGGTACAGCCCGAGCCGGTCAAAGGTACGTATCGTTTTGTTGAGAAAACTGAAGGCAACTTGTCGTTGGTGGATGATGCGATGCGCGTTTTGGTGTATGAGCAGTTCATCCGTGACTATAAGTTATCGAAAGATCCGCATTACTTTTATCGTTCTGTAACGATTTTGATTAATAAGGAATTTGCATTGCCTAAGGACTTTGTTCCAAAGGATTTGGTCAAAGCGGATATGCCTTTATCGCCTCGCAGTAATTATCCGTATATGCGAAAAGATGCGCATGATGCATTGAAAGCAATGTTTGAGGTTGCTCTTGATGAAGGGTTCGAGCTGTGGTTTCACTCGGGTTATCGCAGTTATGCTTCACAGAAGTTGCTTTATGAAAATTATGTCGTTCGATATGGGCAAGTGCAGGCAGACATTTTTTCGGCGAAGCCGGGGCACAGTGAACATCAAAGCGGATTGGCCATTGATATCACTGCACCAAGCAGTGAAGGTCCTTTTTCGGTTTTCTTTGGGGATAGTGCTGAGGGGAAGTGGGTAGCTAAACATGCCCACGAATTCGGCTTTATCGTGCGTTATCCCAAAGATAAAACAGAGATTACCGGCTATATGTACGAGCCTTGGCATTTGCGTTATGTAGGTGTTGAGCTTGCCACACAACTGTATACCAGTGGCAAAGTCATGGAAGAACTAGACAATTAACAGAACTTGTTTCTTTTTTTTTATGGCTGTTGAGTGATATAATGCTATCAGAGAATGTTTTTTCGGGGGGTATGTATGAGACATTGGCTGAAATTTCTGGTAATGATGATCATTGTTTCACTGAGTGGAACATTTGTTCTTGCTGCCACATTGATCACTTCGATCTCAGGGGAGAATACTGTTGAAGCCGGTGGTGAGATAACGCTGACATTCTCATTTGAAGTCGATGAGGATATCAGTCAGATGATGGCGACATTGGATTTTGATTCGGAATTGTTGGAAGTTGTCGGCAGTCCGATAGCGCTTAATGGATTGGACGTATTGGTCAGTGAGAACTTTGAAATAACAGTAAATGCGCCTTTAGGTGTAAGCGGTTCCGTATCGTTTATGCAGATGACGTTTCGAGCAAAAGAAACCTTTAAACTTGATGCAAGTTCTGAGGTATCCATACGTGATGTTTCGGGTATATTGGTTGATTCAGAACAGTCGGTTTCCGGCAGTGGCAGCAGCCGGCAGATTACGGTTGTTCCCTTAAAATCCGACAATAATTATTTGGCAGATTTGTATACCAATGCCGGGGACATCGGCTTTAGTCGCAATACTTTTGAGTATTCATTGATCGTTGAAAATGAGGTAAGCCGAATTCGTATCGTAGCGAAGGCGGAGGATATCAATGCACAGGTCAAGGAAGATGCGACCTATAATCTTTCGGTTTACAGTAATGTTTTTAATATAGTCGTTACCGCTCATAATGGTGAAAAGCGGACGTATAAAATCAATGTCATACGTAAGGATTCTTTGGGAAATACGGTGCTTTTGTCATCCAATGCACAACTGAAGAGCTTAGCAGTTGAAGGTTATCCTTTTGATTTTTCGCCTTCAGTCGTTGAGTATCGTCTGACGGTTGGTAACATTGTGGATAATGTGTTGGTTTTTGCGGAAGCGGCGGATCCGTTGAGCAGTGTGATCATTGATAATGTCCCTTTGTTGCGTTTGGGTGAAAATCGCATCCAAATCACCGTGGTTGCTTTGAATGGTCAGTCGAAAATTTATACGTTATTTGTGACTCGTTCTTTAGAAGCACCGATAACCAAACTGGAAGATTTGGGTGATATCGTTTATCTGACGACTGCTTCCATTATACCGGTGATCATTGAGGATTCTTATTGGTTAACTTCGGAAGTTTTGGATAAGGTCCGCAGAGCAGCGAAAACACTGGATATACAAAAGCTGGATGATCAGGGCAGTCTGTTATATCGATGGATGATTGACGGTCGTTCGTTATCTGCCGGTGTTTCGATTCATACAGGGATTTTAACTGATTCAAGACATGAAGATGGGGTATCAGAATTGCTTGGCAGTTCTCGGTTTAAAACTATTCGATTTATGCATGAAGGTGAGTTGCCGATTGGTACGATCGTCCAGGTTTATATCGGTGAGATTTTTGCTGATATGGCTTCATTGTACTTATATCGGTATGATCCTGACACTCAAGGATTGGAGTTGACGTCTCCGTCATTGCGCGTGGATGATGGTTATGTAGAGTTTGAGGTGTTACTGGCAGGGGAGTATGTGGTGAGTGATGTTGAAATCGTTGCTGATCAGCCGCTGGATTTCTTCTTGTTGGGTGCATTGGCGGCTATTGCGCTGATTATCGGTATTTTGATTTGGTTGTTGGTCAGTAACAGAAAGAAAATCAAAACCGTAGCATAGATGAAAGTTTGTGTTTTTATTGTTTGATAAACGTTGTGTTAAGAGTAATCACAATAAAAATACTTAAGATTTGTATCAGCATAGCCTTAAGACACAATTTTCTCTATGATTATTTAAAAAACATGATATAATTTCATGCGTTAGGTGATAAAAATGAATAAAAAGAAGAAAATCGTTAAATATAAAATAGCTTCACTGGTAGCTTTGATTTTATTTCTTATAACACTTATTGCAAATTACATTTTACCTTTGCGTTATGAATTGGTGATTTCAATTATATCCATAATGCTTTTTCTGTTTGTAATCAGGAAAAGATCTAAGTCATTGCATATTATTTTCATTGTTATGATGCTTGTGCCTACATTGGGTCTTTTTTACTCTCAAAGCATCTTTAACCGAATTTTCGGAAATACCGATTTTGAAACTAACAAGATTTCGTATATAAAGTTATCCAAAAACAAGTTAACGTTGGATTCGATAAATTCAGATACAGTGTTTGGTCAGTCCATCGGATTTGATAATGACAGTTTTAAACAGATCAATGAGGATCTTGCATCACGTTTTGATTTTAAAATAAATATGAAGACTTCTGAGTCTGATTTTGATACGGTTCAAAAGTTGTATGACGGTGAGTTTGAAATTGGTATTATTGATAATGCGGTAATTGATACCATCATCGAAACTTATCCTTGGTTCAATGCCGATTTTGATGTACTTTGGACGATTGAGCGGGAAATCAAAAGAGATGACATCACTAAGGAAGTATCGGTTGATAAAGAATCTTTCATTGTTTTAATTAGCGGAATAGATATTAACGGTCGCATCTCTTTGCGTTCTCGCAGTGATGTCAATATTCTGATGGTTGTAAATCCGAAAAAAGGCACTATATCTTTAGTGTCAATCCCTCGAGATATGTACGTACCATTTTCATGTCAAAATGATGCTCTGGATAAACTGACTCATTCGGGTATTTACGGAATAAACTGTACGGTTCAGACCATTGAAAATTTCGTGGGTATCGATATCAACTATTATGTCAGAATGAATTTTACTTCCTTCATCAAAATCATTGATGTTATTGGTGATATAGAAGTGTATTCAAAGTATAGTTTTACAGATATGACTGGAGTATACCATTTTAAAAAAGGTATCAATATACTTGATTCAAGAGAAGCTTTGATATTTGCCCGGGAACGAAAAGCATTTGAAGAAGGTGATGTTCAAAGAGGTTTGAATCAACAAGAGGTTATTAAGGCGGTCATCAATAAATTGATTAGCCCTAATACCTTAACTAAAATAGATAAGATTGTTAGTTCTGTCGCTAAGAGTATCGATACTAACCTTGATCCGGCAGATTTGCAAAAGTTAATAGCTTTGCAAATAGATAAAGGAATCGACTGGAAATTCAGTTCATATCACATATCGGGAACAGAATCCAGACAAGAAACTTTTAGTATACCAGGCAGGGAACTATTTGTGGTATTACCTTCAGATGAGTCAGTCAAAAATATTAAAGAAGTGATTCTAGAAGCAATGAAATAAAATCTAGAGATTTTAATATTTGACGGTTGTAGTTTGTAATGGACATTAGCAAACTTTAATTTTATCGGATTTTTTAATTATAATAATACGAGAATACATAGTTGTTGCCTCGCGTGGTTAATTGTTTAAGATTTTGAGGTATGTTGTGAACTTTTGTTATTTATTGTATAATGACATCGTATTTATGGGGTAAATAAATGAAACTTTTTGTGCGTTCAACTTTGTTGATATTCTTAGATTTAATTATTGTATCAGTTTCTTACATGGTTGCACTTTGGATGAGATATGATTTTTCTTTCTCAAATCGTGCATCTTTTTTACTGTTGATAAACTACTTGCCTTGGATAGCTTTAGTATATCTGGTGTTATATAAAGTATTTAAGGTGGACAGAACCTTGTGGAAGATAGCTGGAATTGAAGAAGCCTTCCGGATTGGCATTAGTGTGTTTTTCTCGGCTTTGTTGGTGGGTATGTTTTTTCTTTTCAGAGGGATTGCGCTACCGCGAAGCATTCACATTATTGCTTTTTTGTTAGTTGTGGTAGCAATGGAAATCACCCGTTTTTTATACAGAATAAATCAGATGTTTCTGTCCATTCAGCAGCAGAGTGAACCGAATTTAGTTAATACACTGGTCGTTGGTGCAGGAAAAGCCGGGGCGATGCTGGTTCGGGAAATCTTGGATAACAGTAATTATAAAAACAGAATCGTTGGATTTATTGATGATGATTTATATAAAAGCGGTAAGTTGGTTTCCGGGATTCCGATTTTAGGGACCACTGAAGATATTGCAGATATTGTTAAGAAAAAGAATATCAATCACGTAATCATTGCTATGCCCAGTGTTTCAATTAAAAGACAGAATGACATCATTAGGCAGTTCTATGAATTGAAAGTGAAAACTGAAATTCTGACTCGTTCATCAGACATGATTAATCAACCATCTAAGAAAATCAGCATTCGAAATTTAAGTATTGAGGATTT